>NZ_JAAFAN010000011.1:0-82207 GCF_010287905.1 Cellulosimicrobium composti | reverse complement strand
GGGGCGGTGCGGGTCGCCCGACCTAAGATCTGGGGGCGCCCGCTCCCCGGGGCGCGGCCCGGGCACCCCGGGCGCCCCCCCCCCCCCCCCCCCCGGGGGGGGGGCCGGGGGCCGTCGGCGTGTCAGGGCTGCGGCGCCTCGCGGCTCACGACGACATGACGCGTGCGTGCAGCGCCTGGACCGCGTACCGGGCGGACCAGAACGCGCCGTGCTGCCAGGCCGAGATCTCCGACATCCAGTCGCCCGCGAAGTAGACGTTCCCCGCGCCCTGCTGGAGCTGCTTGAAGCGCGACGACTGGGTGTTGGGGTAGGCCCACGCGCCCTCGATGTAGGGCACCTTGTGCCACGCGATCGAGAACGACGACTCGAGCTCGGTCCGGTACTTCTCGCCGTGGATCTTCACGCCCTGCTCGACGGCGCGCATCTCGCGCTGGCGCGGCGTCATGTCCGCGTAGGTGCGTGCGTTGGCCCCGGTGTTGTAGTAGCCGACGACGAGGCCCCGGCGCTCGCCGTACCCGTACGACGGGTACCAGATGTGCGCGAGGTCCATGTCGGTCTCGGTGATGCCGCCGAAGATGCGGTGGTCGTCCTCCCAGAACCGCGAGCGGTACTGCAGGCCGATCTTGCCGGCGGGCGAGCCGACCGCGAACTCCCCGAGGGCGGCGTCGATGTCCGGTCCCCAGTTGGTGTCCCAGCGCCGCATCAGGCCCGCGGGGGCGGAGACGATCGCGAAGTCCGCGTCGACCTGGCGCGTCTTGCCGTTGTGCGCGGTGTAGGTGACCGTCACGCCCTTCGACGTGTTCTGCACGCCCGTGACGGGCGAGTTGAACTGCACGTTCTGCTTGCCGATCGCGCGGACGAAGTAGTCGTACGTCGTGTCCATGCCGCCCTTGGGCTGGAACATGAGCATCGACTGCTCCCAATTGATCTCGAACGGGAAGTACTGGCCCACCTTCGAGGCCAGGACCTCCGACACCGAGCCGGGGCCCGGGAGCGGCGTGCCGTGCTCGTTCCACGCCGAGGGGTAGACGGAGTACCCGCGGTTCGCGCCGCCGCGGTAGGTGCCGTCGGACTGGAGCGAGCCCCACGAGCGCAGGAACGAGCGCAGGTTCTCCTTGTCCGCGTCGGTGAGCTTCTGGTCCAGGGCGCCCTGGTCGGTCGCGTAGCTCAGCAGCTCCGACGTGTAGCCGAACACGTCGGCCTTCGCGGTGCGGTAGCGGATCGGGTTGCCGGGCGTCGCGCCGGAGCGCTCGTTGTAGAGGTAGGCGTCCGCGTTCGCGTTCGTGAACACCTCGTAGGGCACGCCGAGCTCGCGCAGGTAGTCCATGGTGACCATCCACTGCGCGATGCGGCCTGCGCCGGCGTTCATGTAGATGCCGTCGGCGAAGTTCGCCTTCTGCGTGACGCCGTTGATGTCGGTCTCGGAGTCGCCCCCGCGTATCGTCAGCGTGCGACCGCCGGGGCGGTGGCGCGCCTCGAGCACGGTGACCTGGTAGCCCGCCTTCCGCAGCTCGTACGCCGACGCCAGGCCCGCCGGCCCGGCGCCGACGATCACGACCTTCTTGGCGGACCGACCGGTGAGCGTGAAGTCGCTGCCCTTCGGCGGCGTCCACGAGTCGGCCTTCGGCTGCGCGGCGGCGGTCGGGGCGAGCCCGACCGCACCCATCGTCGCGAACATGACGCCGGCGCTGGAGCCGACCCCGACGGCCTGGAGGAAGCTGCGGCGCGAGACGCCGGACGTCTTCTCGTCAGTGACCATGTGGCTGGAGCCCTCTCGTCCACGGCCTGACGGACGGTCGGCCCGGCCCACGATGCCGGGTGCCTCCGTCAGCGCCGCGCCCGACGTTAAGGACGCCGCGTCGCGTGCCGGGGTCCGGCACGTTTCGGGTCCGTCAACGCGACATCGATTTCGTAAACGTTCTGTGACATCGCTGTCGGACCGACCCGCGGGAGGACGCGGGAGCGCGCTCCACCTGCGGCGACGCCCGACCCCGACCGGACACGTGGCCGTCACGACGCCGAAACGGCGGGTGTCTAGCGTCGCCGCTCCGGTCGCCCTCGGGCCGCCGGGACGAGGCGCCACGGTGGCGCCCGTCGTCTTCGCCTGGAGGCATGCATGAAGAACTGCAGCAAGGTCGTCCTCGCCGTCGCCCTCACCGCCGCCGTCGCCGTCCCCGGGACCGCGGTCGCCGCGGGCAAGCTGTTCGAGCCCAAGCCGACCGAGGCCGTCTCCTTCATCACGGGGGACACGGCGCAGATCGCGGACGGCGTGGCCATCGGCAAGAACGTCTCCTGGTACAAGTCGTCCGGCCTCGGGCCCTCGGCGATGAACTCCGGGGCGGGCGTCACCGCCGAGCAGCGCTACATCCCGACCGACGTGTTCCCGGGCGGCGTCCTGCCCGCCGGGGTGACGATCACCGAGGCGCAGGGCATCAACGCCCTCATGCGCATCGGGGAGAACCTCGAGAAGGCAGGGCTCTCCTACGACGACGTCGTCTCGATGCGCGTCTTCCTCCAGAACCCGGAGGGCGAGGAGAAGATGGACTTCGCCGGCTGGAACCGCGCCTACCGCCAGTTCTTCGCCAACACGAACCTGGCGACCGGCGCGACGCTCGACGTCCAGCTCGGCTCGACGACGACGAAGCCGATGGTCGTGAACCCGGCGAGACCGTCGCGCTTCGCGCTCGAGATCGAGAACCTGCCGGTCAACGGCTGGCTCGTCGAGGTCGAGGTCGACGCGGTCTACCCGAAGTGACGCCACGGGCCGGCCTCCCGGCGGGGAGGCCGGCCCGCAGCGGCCGTCGTGCGGCCCGCGGTCGCCCGGGCGTCGGGCGTCGCGTCGGGCGGCGCGTCAGTCGCGGAACGTCTCGATGTTCGCCCCGAGCTCGCGCAGGCGCTCGGTGAGGCCCTCGTACCCGCGGGCGATGATGTCGACGCCGCGGAGCACGGACGTGCCCTTCGCGGCGAGCATCGCGAGCAGGATGACGACGGCGGGGCGCAGCGCGGGCGGGCAGCTCACCTCCGCGCCGGACCAGCGCGTCGGGCCCGTGACCTGGAGGCGGTGCGCGTCGAGCAGGCGCACGTCCGCGCCGAGCCGCGTGAGGTCGGTGAGGTGGATGGCGCGACCCTCGTAGACCCAGTCGTGGATGAGCGTCGTGCCGTGCGCGTTCGCGGCGATGACCGCGAAGAACGGCAGGTTGTCGATGTTGAGGCCGGGGAACGGCATGGGGTGGATCTTGTCGATCGGCGCGTGCAGCTCGCTCGGGTGCACGGTGACGTCCACGAGCCGCGTGCGCCCGTTGCGCGCCACGTACTCCGCGCTCAGCGTGTAGCGCAGGCCCATCTCCGCGAGGGTCGCGAGCTCGATCTCCATGAACTCGATCGGCACGCGCGCCACGGTGATCTCGGAGCCGGTGACGATGCCCGCGGTGAGCAGGCTCATCGCCTCGACCGGGTCCTCCGAGACGGCGTACTCCACGTCCACGTCGATGTCCGTGCGGCCGTGGACGCGCAGCGTCGTCGTGCCGATGCCCTCGACGCGCACGCCGAGGAGCTCGAGGTAGAAGCACAGGTCCTGGACCATGTAGTTCGGGCTCGCGTTGCGGATCGTCGTGACGCCGTCGCGGCGGGCCGCGGCCATGAGCGCGTTCTCCGTCACCGTGTCCCCGCGCTCGGTGAGCACGACGGTCAGGTCGGTGCCGGACGCCGGCGCGACGGTCGCGTGGTAGTTGCCGCCCGTGGCGGTCACGGCCAGGCCGAAGGGCCGCAGGGCGATCATGTGCGGCTCGACGGTGCGCGTGCCGAGGTCGCAGCCGCCCGCGTAGGGCAGCTCGAACGCGTCCCGCAGGCCGAGCAGCGGGCCGAGGAACATGATGATCGAGCGCGTGCGACGCGCGGCGTCGACGTCGATCGCGGCGAGGTCGAGGCGGTCCGGCACGACGATCTCGAGGTCGCGCCCGCCGGTCGTCCAGGTCGCGCGGACGCCGATCGAGCGCAGCACGTCGACGATCCGGTCGACCTCGACGATGCGCGCGACCCCGCGCAGCGTCGTGCGGCCGCGGTTGAGCAGCGACGCGCACAGGAGCGCGACGGCGCCGTTCTTCGAGGAGTTGACCTCGATGCGCCCGGACAGGGCGTGGCCGCCCTGCACGCGCAGGTGGGCGTGCTTGGGGCCACCGAGGCTGATGATCTCGGAGTCGAGCGCGAGGCTGATGCGGTTGAGCATCTCGAGGCTGAGGTTCTGGGCACCCTGCTCGATGCGGTGGACGGCGCTCTGGCTCGTCCCGAGCCGCTCGGCGAGCTGGGTCTGCGTGAGGCCCCGGTTCTGGCGGGCGCCGCGGATGAGCGCGCCGACCTGCGTCAGGGGGGCGTCGTCGATCATGGTCATGTTGGCGACGATAACTCATCCATGAGATATCCGCCCCTCGACGCGAGGCTGCAGGCCGGTGATCATCCTTTCCTCACACGTTCTCCATCCGTTTCATGAGATAGCGGCGTGACGGGTGGCACACCCGCGTGCGGCTCACGCGGGCCAGCGGCCGTCCGCCCCGGCGCCGACGTACGGCTGGTCGCGCTCCGGGTCGAGCGCGTCCACCCAGCGGCGGTGGGCGTCCACCTGGAGGTCGTGCAGGGCGTCGGCGCCGAGCGCGGCCAGCCCCGGGAAGGCCCGCGCGAGCGCGTCGAGCAGGTCGAGCGTCGCGAGCACGTCGGCGTCCGCGGTGTGCAGGTGACCGACGTCGAGCACCTCGTACCGCGCGCACAGGTCGACGAGCCGGCGCTTGCCCTCGCGCGCCGGGTCCCACGCCCGGTCGAGCACGAGCGGGTCGAGCACGGGGCGCACGGGCCGCCCGAGGCGTGCGGCCAGCGTCGGCAGGCCGTGCCGGACGAGCTCGGCGTCGAGGATCGCGAGGTCGAACGCCGCGTTGTACGCGACGAGCGGCACGCCGTCGCGCTGCGCGTCCACGACGAGCGTCGCGATCTCGTCCAGCGCCGCCGCGGGCGCGCTCCCGTGGGCGGCGGCGTGCGCCGTCGTGACGCCGTGGATCGACGTCGCCTCCGCCGGGATGTCGACCCCCGGCGCGAGCAGCCACGTGCGCACGTGCGTGGACCCGGGCTCGCGCAGCACGAGCGCCGCCGTGACGACGCGGTCGGTCGCGACGTCGACGCCCGTGGTCTCCGTGTCGAGACCGAGGAGCGGTCCCGCCGTCCAGGGCGTCGTCGTCATGGTCCACCTCGTGCGGGTCGCTCGTCGCCGCCGCTCGTCGCGCCGGCCGCCGCCGGTCGTCCCGGCGACGACCGTCACCCTGCCAGCGCCCACCCACACGGCGGTGGGGCCCGCGGCCCGCCGGTAGGCTGGCCCGGTGAGCAACGAGATCGAGATCGGACGTGGCAAGCGCGGTCGGCGCGCGTTCTCCTTCGACGACGTCGCCGTGGTGCCGTCCCGGCGCACGCGCGACCCGGAGGAGGTGTCGGTCGGCTGGCAGATCGACGCGTACCACTTCGAGCTCCCGATCCTCGCGGCGCCCATGGACTCGGTGATGAGCCCGGCCACGGCCGTCGCGCTCGGCAACCACGGCGGCCTCGGCGTGCTCGACCTCGAGGGCCTGTGGACGCGCTACGACGACCCGACGGCGCTGCTCGAGGAGATCGCCGCGCTCGAGCCGGTCGAGGCGACGCGGCGCATGCAGGAGATCTACGCCGAGCCCATCAAGCCGGAGCTCATCACGCAGCGGCTCAAGGAGATCCGCGCGGCCGGCGTGACCGTCGCGGGCGCCCTGTCGCCGCAGCGCACGCAGGAGCACTACCAGACGGTGGTCGACGCGGGCGTCGACCTGTTCGTCATCCGCGGCACCACGGTGTCGGCCGAGCACGTCTCGGGCGTCGCGGAGCCGCTCAACCTCAAGCGGTTCATCTACGAGCTCGACGTCCCGGTCGTCGTGGGCGGCGCGTCCACCTACACCGCGGCGCTGCACCTCATGCGCACGGGCGCGGCCGGCGTGCTCGTCGGGTTCGGCGGGGGAGCGGCGCACACGACGCGCGTCTCGCTCGGCATCCACGCGCCCATGGCGACGGCGGTCGCGGACGTCGCGGCGGCCCGTCGCGACTACCTCGACGAGTCGGGCGGCCGGTACGTCCACGTCATCGCGGACGGCGGCGTCGGGCGCTCGGGCGACCTCGTCAAGGCCGTCGCGTGCGGCGCGGACGCCGTGATGCTCGGCGCGGCCCTCGCGCGCGCCGAGGAGGCGCCGGGCCACGGCTGGCACTGGGGTTCCGAGGCGCACCACGCGCAGCTCCCGCGCGGCGAGCGCGTCCGCGTCGGCACGGCGGGCACGCTGGAGGAGATCCTGTTCGGCCCGGGCCGCCAGGCGGACGGCACGCTCAACCTCGTCGGCGCGCTGCGGCGCGCGATGGCCACGACCGGGTACTCCGACGTCAAGGAGTTCCAGCGCGTCGAGGTCGTCGTCTCGCCGTACCAGCCGCGCTGAGCCGCGCCGTGGCCGGACGGATCGCGGACGGGCCCCGGCTGACCCGCGCGGGCGACGGGGAGCCGGGCGCCCTGCCGGGTCCGGGCGGGGACGTCGTCCTCTCCGAGATCGTGGACGACGACGTCGAGGCGGTCGTCGCGCTGTGGCGCGCGTGCGGCCTCACCCGCCCGTGGAACGACCCGTACCGCGACCTCGCCGACGCGCGCCTCGGCGAGACCTCGACCGTGCTCGTGGGCCGGGCGGCGCGCGACCTCCCCGCGCTCGGTGACGGGGCGGCGGACTCCGACGACGCGGGGCCGGGCGACGTCGTCGTCCGCGCGGGCGAGGTCGTCGCCACCGCGATGGCGGGCGTCGACGGGCACCGCGGGTGGCTCTACTACGTGGCCGTCGACCCGCGCCTGCAGGGGTGCGGCACCGGGCGCGCCGTCGTGGTGGCCGCCGAGGCGTGGCTGGCCGCGCGCGGCGCCCGCGCCGTGCGTCTCATGGTGCGCTCGACGAACGAGGCCGTGCGCGGCTTCTACGAGCGGCTCGGCTACGTCGACCAGGACTGCGTCGTGCTCGGCAGGCCGCTCGGGGCGCCGGACGCCCGCGACGCCGGGCGATGACCCCGGCGGTCCGCGCCTGGGAGCCCGACGGCGACGACCTCGCCGCGCTCGAGGCCGAGCACCGGGCACGCGCCGCGGCGCACGACGCGCTCGTCGCGGTCCCCGACCTCGGCGCGGTGCCGGGCGACGAGCGCCTAGTCGCCGTGCGCCTCCCGGACGGCTCGCGCGCCGCGGGGCTCGCGACGTCCGGGGACGTGCCTGCCGGGTCGGCGGCGGCGACGTTCCGACCGCTGCGCGAGCACCGGCTGCGCGCGCGTGCCGCGGGCCCGGACGTGGGGGGCGCCGTGCGCGCCCTGGTCGACGCGTGGACCACGCGCGTGGGCGGCGCACCCGGCGTCGCGCCCGACGGCGACGGGCGGCCCGAGCGCGGGCCCGCGCCGCGCGACCACGGCCTCGTGCTCCTGTGGCCGAGCCGGGACGTCGAGGCGGTCGGGGCGCTCGCGGCGAGCGGGCTGCGTCCGACCGTCCACCTCGCCGCGCGCCGGGACGCCCCGCCCGCGTCGCCGCGCGTCGCGCCGGGGGTCGTGCTCGCGGAGGCCGGTCCCGGGGACGTCGCGGACGTCGTCGAGCACCAGCTCGCCGAGCTCGAGTACGACGAGCTCGTCGGCGCGGCCCGCGTGCGGCCCCGGGCGCGCGAGCACCTCGCGGCGCAGGTCGCGGGGGCGGTCGCGAACCCGGCGACGACGGTGCTCGTGGCCCGACGGTCCCCGGCGCACGGCGAGGACGCGGGCGAGGTCGTGGGCGTCGTCGCCGTCGAGCCGCCGGAGCGCGCCGGGGCGGTCGCGGGGACCGTGACCGCGGGACCGGTCTCCTACCTCGTGCTCCTCCACGTCACGGGCGGGTCCCGCGGCGGCGGGGTCGGCGGCGCGCTCGTGGACGCCGCGCTCGCGCGCGTGCGGGACCGGCTCGGCCCGGGCGCCGTCGTGCTGCTCCACCACGGCGTCCTCAACCCGTTGTCCGCCCCGTTCTGGGCGCGGCAGGGGTTCCGACCGGTGCTCACCACCTGGGAGCTCCCGGTCGGGGCTCTGTCACCCGGAGCACGTAGCCTGTCCCCATGACGAGCTCCTCCGGCACACCCGGTTCCGGGCACGGCGACGGCGCCGCGCTGGACGGCCTGATCGACCCCGAGAACCCGGCCGCGACGTACGTCCTCGAGCCGGACGTCGTGGCCCCCCTCGCGCGCCGCCTCGTCACGGGCAACGAGGCGGGCATGCACCGCTCGGTCCTCCCGTTCACGGGCGCGCCCCTCGCCGCGATCCCCGTGTCCTCCACGGACGACGTCGCCCGCGCCGTCGAGCGCGCCCGCGCCGCGCAGCCCGCCTGGGCCGCGCGGTCCGTGCGCGAGCGCGCGGCGGTGGTGCGCCGGTTCGGCGAGCTCGTGCTCGCGCGCCAGTCGGACGGCCTCGACCTCGTCCAGATGGAGTCGGGCAAGTCGCGGCGCAGCGCGTTCGAGGAGGTCGCGGACGTCGCGATCCTCACGCGCCACTACGCCCAGCGCGGGCCGCGCTACCTCGCGGACCGGCGCGCGCCCGGGATGCTGCCCGTCCTGACGGGGACGCGCGTGCACCGCCGCCCGGTCGGGGTCGTCGGTGTCATCGCACCGTGGAACTACCCGCTGACGCTCGCGTTCGCCGAGGCCGTGCCCGCGCTCGTGGCGGGCAACGCCGTCGTGCTCAAGCCGGACCTGCAGACGACGCTCACCGCCCTGTGGGGTGCCGAGCTGCTCGAGGAGGCGGGCCTGCCCGCGGACCTCTTCCTCGTCGTCGCGGGCGGCGGGGACGTCGGTGCCGCGCTCACCGACCACGTGGACCACATCGCGTTCACCGGCTCGACGGCCACGGGACGCAAGGTCGCGGCGCGCGCGGGGGAGCGGCTCATCGGCGCGACGCTCGAGCTCGGCGGCAAGAACCCGCTCTACGTCGCGGCGGACGCCGACGTGCGCGCGGCCGCACGCGGCGCGGTGCGCGCGTGCTTCTCGAACTCCGGCCAGCTCTGCGTGTCGATCGAGCGCCTCGTGCTGCACGAGGACGTCGCGGACGCGTTCCTCGACGAGTTCGTGCCGCTCGTGCGCGAGATGCGGCTCGGCGCGGGCCTCGACTACTCCGCGGACATGGGCTCGCTCACGTCGCAGGACCAGCTCGACCGGGTCGTCGCGCACGTCGAGGACGCGATCGCCCGGGGCGCGCGCGTCCTCGCGGGCGGCGTGCACCGGGCCGACATCGGGCCGTGGTTCTACGCGCCCACCGTCCTCGACGACGTGCCCGACGACGCCGCGTGCGCCCGGGAGGAGACGTTCGGCCCGGTCGTGGCCGTGCGCCGCGTCGCGAGCGACGACGAGGCCGTGCGCGTCATGAACGACTCCGAGTTCGGGCTCAACGCGAGCGTCTGGACGCGCGACGTCGCGCGCGGCCGGCGGATCGCGGCGCGCGTCGAGGCGGGGACGGTCAACGTCAACGACGGGTACTCGTCCGCGTGGGGGTCCGTCGGGGCGCCGATGGGCGGGTTCAAGGCGTCGGGGCTGGGGCGCCGGCACGGGCGCGAGGGGATCGAGGCGCTCACCGAGGCGCAGACGATCTCCGTGCAGCGCGGCGCGAACCAGGGCCTCACGCTCGACACGCTGTACCAGCTCGGCGGCGAGCGCCCGAGCAAGGTCCTCACGTCCGCGCTCGACGTCATGCGCCGCCTGCGGATGCCCTGAGCAGCCCGCTCGGCTGCACGGACCGGGCGGGTCGGGGTGTCCCGGCCGGGCCGGCCCGGCGCCGGGTTCAGCGACGTACGGCGTCGAGCAGGGCCTTCGTCGCCGCGGGGACCTCGCGCACGCGGTAGAGCACGGCCTTCCACGGCTCCACGCTCGCCGCGCTGACGCCGACCCCCACGGCGTCGAGGCCCGCGACGCGGCACGAGAACAGCGTGCGCGGCAGGTGGTAGCCCTGCGTCACGACCACCGCCGTGCCGAGGCCGAGCTCCGACACCGCGCGCGTGCACGTCGCGTGCGTGTCGTAGCCCTCGCGGTCGAGCAGGATCGCGTCGTCGGGCACGCCGCGGTCCAGGAGCCACGCGCGCATCGAGCCGGGCTCGTCGTAGTCGTCGTGCGCGTCGCCGCTCACGAGCACGACGGGGGCGAGGCCCCGCGCCCAGAGGTCCGCCGCGGCGTCGAGCCGGCGGCGCAGGTAGGTGGACGGCGTGCCGTCCGGTCGCAGCCCCGCGCCCGGCACGACGATCGCGGCACGCTCGGGCACGGCGTCCGCCGCGACCACGTGGGTGCGCCCGACGGCCTGCACGACGACGAACGGCGCCAGCACGAGCACCGCGAGCCCGGCGGCCGTCCACAGGGTGGAGCGCCGCCGTCGTGCACCGCGGGGCCGGACTCTCGACGCCCGTGGGGATGCGACGGAGCGCGGGGCTGGTGGGTCGTCGGTCACGGCCCGACCCTAGCGCCGACCATGCGCTCGTAGCCCGCCGACCATGCTCTTGTCGCCCGTCGAGCGTCCGGGAAGGGGGACAGGCACATGTTCGGCGGGTCAGGCGGGGGAGTCGAGGGCCGCGAGCTCCGCGGTGAGGTTCGCGCGGGCACGCTCCTCCCAGCGCGTCGCGCCCTCGGCCGTGCGGAACAGGGCGCTGCCCGCGAGCAGCCCGCACAGGACGGCGGCGCGCCCGGCCCGGAACGCGTCGTCGGGCACGTGCGCGTACTCGGCGCGCACCTGGCGCACGTACCGTGCGTACCGGTCGGGAGCCGACGCGAGGACCGCGAGGTCCGCGTCGGACACGAGGGCCCCGGTCCGGTCGTCGGCGGCGGGGGAGTGGTCCGTCGTGACGAGCACCAGCCGCACCACCTCGTCGACCGCGCCCGCGTCGAGCCGCCCCGCCAGCCGGGCACCGGCGAGCGCGGCCGACCGCTCCTCGTCCCGGCCCGCCTCGCCGTCGTGCACCGCGTCGTGGAACCACAGCGCGAGCTGCGTCACCCCGGGCGCCGAGCCGCCGGGGCCCGACGGCGCACCCGTCCCCGCGTGCCCGGGCGAGCCCGCGGCGTCGGGCACGCCCGGCGGACGCCCCTCCAGGAGCGCGAGCGAGTCGAGCGCGTGCACGAGGTGCTCGGGACCGTGGTAGACGCGGTGCGGCTCGTGCCAGCGCTCGACGAGCTCGACGCCGACCTCGCGCGCGCCCGGCAGGAGCGCGTCCCACCGAGCGAGCAGCGCGTCCGCCTTCGTCGCACGACGCGCCCGGCCCGGCACGCGCAGGCCGGACGCGCCGAGCCGACGCGCGAGCTCCCGGCCGCCGACCGGCACCGCGCCCGCCGCGACCGCGACCTCGTACCGCTCGGCCGCGACGTCGTAGTGGTCGAGGTCGAACGCGCGCGGGCTCACGCCGATGCTCGCGGCGAACGCGTGCAGCTCGGCGAGCGACGTGTCCGACACGAGATGGCTGAACAGCGTCCCGTGCGCGGGCCACGTGGGCGGGTCGATGAGAACGGTCACCGCCCGAGCATCCCACCGCTGACGCGACCGCGCGGCGGCGTCCGGGCCGGGCCCGGGTCGTGACGCTCCGGGGTGGCCGTGCCGGGTCTTCCCCCCCCGCGCCGCTCGTCCCTCGCGCCGCTCCTGCCAGACCCGCCACGACCCGGCACGGCGACCCCTGCGGTCCCGACCCGGCGGGGTCGGGCGCGTTGCCGTCAGCCGGCGCGGGACGCGGCCTCGACGGCCTCCACGCACTGGCGTGCGATGGCGAGCTCCTCCATGGTCGGCACGACCATGACGAGCGTGCTCGTCCAGTCGGGCGAGACGACACGCGGCTCGCCCGACTGCACCGCGTTGCGCTCCGGGTCGACGGCGAGGCCGAGCGGCTCCAGGCCCTCGACGACGGCGGCGCGCACGTGCGCGTCGTTCTCGCCGACGCCCGCCGTGAACGCGAGGACGTCGACGCGGCCGAGCACGGCGTGGTACGCGCCGACGTACTTGCGCAGCCGGTGGATGTACACCTCGAACGCCTGGCGCGCGCCCTCGTCACCGGCGTCGATGAGCCGGCGCAGCTCGCGGAAGTCGTTGACGCCGGACAGGCCCTTGACGCCCGAGCGCTTGTTGAACAGGTCGTCGATCTCGTCGATGCTCATGCCCGCGTTGCGCGCGAGGTGGAACACGACCGCCGCGTCGATGTCGCCCGTGCGGGTGCCCATGACGAGGCCCTCCAGCGGGGTCATGCCCATCGACGTGTCCACCGCGACGCCGCCGCGCACGGCCGACGCGGACGCGCCGTTGCCGAGGTGCAGCACGATCGTGTTGAGCCCTTCGATGCGGCGCCCGAGGACGCGCGCGACCTTCCCGGACACGTACTGGTGGCTCGTGCCGTGGAAGCCGTACCGGCGCACGCCGTGCTCCTGCGCGACGGCCCGGTCGAGCGCGTACGTGGACGCGGCGTCGGGGAGCGTCGAGAAGAACGCGGTGTCGAACACCGCGACGTGCGGCACGTCCGGCAGCAGCTCGCGCGCGACCTCGATGCCCTTGACGTTCGGCGGGTTGTGCAGGGGCGCGAGGGGCGACAGGTCGGCGATCTGGCGCACGACCTCGTCGTCCACGAGCACGGGCGACGAGAACACGGCACCGCCGTGCACGACGCGGTGGCCGACCGCGTACACGTCGGCGTCCGCGAGCGTGGGGCCGACCTCGTCGAACAGGCCGAGGGCGATGCGCAGCGCCTCGCCGTGGTCCGCGACCGGCTCCTCGCGCGTCGTCGTGTTCCCGGCGAACCGGTGCTTGATGATGCCCGAGTCCTCGCCGATGCGCTCGATCGTGCCGGCGGCGATGGCCTCGCCGCCGACGGGGTTGACGAGCTGGTACTTGAGCGAGGACGACCCCGAGTTCATGACGAGCACGGACCCGTGCGCGCCGTACGCGCTGTAGGGGTTCGGGCGCTCGCCCTCGGGCAGGATCGTCATGAGGTGGCTCCCTGGGGGACGGGGGTCGTGGACGGGGCGGGCACGTCGGCCGGGGCCTGCGCCTGGATCGCGGTGATGGCGACGGTGTTGACGATGTCCTGCACGAGCGCGCCGCGCGAGAGGTCGTTCACCGGCTTGTTGAGGCCCTGGAGGACCGGTCCGACCGCGACGGCGCCCGCGGAGCGCTGCACGGCCTTGTAGGTGTTGTTGCCCGTGTTGAGGTCCGGGAAGATGAACACCGTCGCGCGGCCCGCGACGTCCGAGCCCGGCATCTTCGACGCCGCGACGGACGCGTCCACGGCGGCGTCGTACTGGATCGGCCCCTCGACGAACAGGTCGGGGCGGCGCTCGCGGACGAGCGCCGTGCCGCGTCGCACCTTGTCGACGTCGGCGCCCGAGCCGGACTCGCCCGTCGAGTACGACAGCATCGCGACCCGCTGGTCCACGCCGAACTGCTGCGCGGTCGCGGCCGACGAGATCGCGATGTCCGCGAGCTGCTCGGCCGTCGGGTCGGGGATGACGGCGCAGTCGCCGTACACGAGCACGCGGTCCTGCAGGCACATGAGGAACACGGACGACACGACGGAGACGCCCGGCTGGGTCTTGATGATCTCGAACGACGGCTTGATGGTGTGCGCCGTCGTGTGCTTCGCACCCGAGACCATGCCGTCCGCGAGCCCGAGGTGGACCATCATCGTGCCGAAGTACGACACGTCCTGGACGCGCTCGCGCGCCTCCTCGAGCGTCATGCCCTTGTGCGCGCGCAGGCGCTGGTACTCCGCGGCGAAGCGTTCGACGAGCTCCGGGTCGTGCGGGCTGACGACGTGCGCGGCGTCGATGTCGAGGCCGAGCTCGGCCGCGCGGGCCCGCACCTTCTGCTCGTCGCCGAGGATCGTCAGCTCGGCGACCTGGCGGCCGAGGAGCGTCGACGCGGCGCGCAGGATGCGGTCGTCGTCGCCCTCGGGCAGCACGACGTGCTTGCGGTCCGCGCGGGCGCGCGAGAGCAGCTCGTACTCGAACATGAGCGGCGTGACGACCTCGGGGCGCGGCACGTCGAGGCCCGCGAGGAGCGCCGCGCCGTCGACGCTCTGCTCGAACAGCGCGAGCGCCGTGTCGACCTTGCGCTGCGACTCCTTGGTCACGCGGCCGCGCGCGCTCGCTGCGGCGCTCGCGGAGCGGAACGTCCCGAGGTCGGTGCGGATGATCGGCAGGCTCGGGTCGAGGTCCGCGACGAGGCGCGCCGTCGACTCGGGCGGGAAGAACCCGCCGTTGAGGATGACGCCGGCGAGCGACGGGAACCCGGACGCGGAGTGCGCCGCGAGCAGCCCGATGAGGATGTCGACGCGGTCGCCGGGCGTGATGACGACGGCGCCGTCGGTGAGCCGGTCGAGGAGGTGCTCGAACGACATGGCGCCGACGAGCAGGTCGGTGGCCTCGCGGCCGAGGAGCGCCTCCTCGCCGAACGCGAGCGACCCGCCCACGGCCTCCATGAGCGCGCGCACGGTCGGGGCGTCGAGGAACGGGTCCTCGGGCACCGCCCAGCCGGGCAGCCGCGCGCCCGGCGCGTGGTCCGCCGTCGTGCCCGACGCCGTCCCCGCCCCGGCGATCGGCTCGCCGTCCGGGCCGAGCGCGCCGAGCAGGGCGCGCACCGCGTCGAGGTCGCCCGGGTCGACGCGGTTCGCGACGACGCCGATCGGCTGCGCGTGCTGCGACCGGAGCTCGGCGACGCTCACCTCGATGAGGTTGCCCACGGCGTCGGGCGTGCGCCCCTTGCCCGACACGACGAGGAGGACCGGCGCGCCGAGGTTCGCCGCGACGCGCGCGTTGAACGACAGCTCGGTGGGGCCCGCGACGTCGGTGTAGTCCGTCCCGACCACCACGACGAAGTCGCACTGGCTCGCGACCTCGTGGTACCGCGCGACGATCTGCGAGAGCGCGGCCTCCGGGTCGGCGTGCACGTCCTCGTACGTGACGCCGATCGCCTGGTCCGCGGTGAGCTCCACGCCGTCGTGCGCGAGCAGGAGCTCGAGCACGTAGTCCTGCACGTCCGGGCCCGCGGCCCGGGTGACCGGCCGGAAGACCCCGACCCGCTGGACCTTGCGGACCAGCAGGTCGAGGACCCCCAGCGCGATCGTGGACTTGCCCGTCTCGCCCTCGGGCGAGGTGATGTAGATGCTGCGAGCGGTGTCGCTCACTCGTTGTCTCCTCCGGTGTCCTGCGCAGCGGCGCTCGCGCCGTTGTACTGCGGGCCGCCCTCCTCGGTCGCCGTCTCGCCGACGTCGGGCCAGACCCAGTCGCGGACCTCGGGGATGTCCTCCCCGTGCTCGCGCGTGTACTGGCGGGCCGCGAGCCGGGCGTCGACCATCTCCTGGCGCAGCCCGGCGTACGTGGAGCGCAGGGACGGCACGCGGTCGATGACGTCGATCACGAGGTGGTAGCGGTCGATGTCGTTGAGCATCGCCATGTCGAACGGCGTGGTGGTGGTGCCCTCCTCCTTGTAGCCCCGCACGTGGATGTTGGGGTGGTTGGTGCGGCGGTACGTGAGCCGGTGGATCAGCCACGGGTACCCGTGGTAGTTGAAGATGACCGGCCTGTCGGTCGTGAACAGCGTGTCGAAGTCCTTGTCCGACAGCCCGTGCGGGTGCTCGTTGGCGTCCTGCAGCCGCATGAGGTCCACGACGTTGACGACCCGGACCTTGAGGTCGGGGATGCGCCGCCGCAGGATGTCCGCCGCGGCGAGCACCTCCAGGGTGGGGACGTCGCCCGCCGAGCCGAGCACGACGTCCGGGTCCTCGCCCTCGACCTCGGTGCCCGCCCACTCCCAGATGCCGAGGCCGCGCGTGCAGTGCGCGATCGCCTCGTCCATGGACAGGAACTGCGGCGCGGGCTGCTTGCCCGCCACGACCACGTTGACGTACTGGCGCGAGCGCAGGCAGTGGTCGTAGGTCGAGAGCAGGGTGTTCGCGTCCGGCGGCAGGTAGACGCGGACGATCTCGGCCTTCTTGTTGACCACGTGGTCGATGAAGCCCGGGTCCTGGTGGCTGAAGCCGTTGTGGTCCTGGCGCCACACGTGGCTCGACAGCAGGTAGTTGAGGCTCGCGACGGGACGGCGCCACGGGATGTGGTTGGTCACCTTGAGCCACTTCGCGTGCTGGTTGAACATCGAGTCGACGATGTGGATGAAGGCCTCGTAGCTCGTGAACAGGCCGTGCCGCCCGGTGAGCAGGTAGCCCTCGAGCCAGCCCTGGCACTGGTGCTCCGACAGCATCTCCATGACCCGGCCGGCGCGCGCGAGGTGCTCGTCGACGTCGGGCCCGAAGAAGTCCGCGTTCCACTGCTTGTCCGTGACCTCGTACACGGCCTGGAGCCGGTTCGACGCCGTCTCGTCGGGCCCGAAGATCCGGAAGTTGTCCGGGTTCAGGCGCACGACGTCGGTGAGCCACTGCCCGAGGACGCGCGTCGCCTCCGCGACGGCGCTGCCCGGGCCCTCGACGTCCACCGCGTAGTCGCGGAAGTCGGGCAGGCGCAGGTCCTTGAGCAGGAGACCGCCGTTCGCGTGCGGGTTGTCGCTCATGCGCAGCGCGCCCTGCGGCGCGAGCGCGGCGACGTCGTCGACCAGGCGGCCGTCCTCGTCGAACAGCTCGTGCGCGCGGTAGGACTCCAGCCAGCCGCGCAGCACCTCGAGGTGCTCGGGCGTGTCCCGCGCGCTCGCGAGCGGCACCTGGTGGGCGCGCCACGAGTCCTCGGTCTTCTTGCCGTCGATGTCCGGCGGGCACGTCCAGCCCTTGGGCGTGCGGAAGACGATCATCGGCCACGCGGGGCGCTCGTCGTTGCCCGCGGCGGCGTCGGCCTTGATCTGCGCGATGTGGTTGAGGACCTCGTCGAGGAGCGTCGCGAAGCGCCGGTGCACCTCGAAGTGGTCCTCGCCGTCGAACCCGCCCGTGAAGAAGTAGGGCGTGTGGCCGTAGCCGATCATGAGGTCGCGCAGCTCGTCGTCGCTGATGCGCGCGAGCACCGTCGGGTTGGCGATCTTGTACCCGTTGAGGTGCAGGATCGGCAGGACGACGCCGTCGTTGCGCGCGTTGACGAACTTGTTCGAGTGCCAGCTCGTCGCGAGCGGGCCGGTCTCGGCCTCGCCGTCGCCCACGACCGCGGCGACCAGCAGGTCGGGGTTGTCGAACGCGGCGCCGTACGCGTGGGAGAGCGCGTAGCCGAGCTCGCCGCCCTCGTGGATCGACCCCGGCGTCTCCGGCGCGACGTGGCTCGGGATGCCGCCGGGGAACGAGAACTGGCGGAAGAGCCGCCGCAGGCCCTCGGTGTCCTGCGTGACGTCCGAGTACGTCTCGGAGTACGTGCCCTCCAGGTACGCGTTCGCGACGAGGCCGGGGCCGCCGTGCCCCGGGCCGGCGACGTAGATCGTCGACTGGCGGCGCTGCGCGATCGCGCGGTTGAGGTGCGCGTAGAGGAAGTTCAGCCCGGGCGTCGTGCCCCAGTGGCCGAGGAGGCGGGGCTTGACGTGCTCGCGGTCCAGCGGGGTGCGCAGGAGCGGGTTGTCGAGCAGGTAGATCTGCCCGACGGACAGGTAGTTCGCCGCGCGCCACCATGCGTCGACGCGGCGCAGGGTGGCGTCGTCGAGGGGCTCGACCTCGGCGCTTCTCCAGGCGGTGGGCTCGGTGGTCGTGCTCATCTCACGCTCCTGCAGGGGGAAGGGATTCGTGAACGACTACGGCTTCATACAACCGCATCGACCGGGGCGGTGCACGGTCCGTGACGGCCGCCCGCGGTGTGACGTGCGTCGGGACGGGCACAAAGGGCCGAAGGTCCCGTCCGCCCGCCGTGCCGCCGGGGACGTCCGGCCCTCGTCGCCCCGGCCCGCGCCGCTGCCGGGACCGCGCGCGGCGTGTGACGTTCGCCCGCCCGGGGCCGCGGATTCGGGGACTCGCCGCGGGCCCGGATACCGTGGGCACGTGCCCGAGCCCACCGCCCCCCGGTCCTTCTGGGCGGTCGCCCGCCAACCGCGCGTCGTCGGGCTGCTCGTGCTCTTCCTGCTCGCCGCGTTCGTGTGCGCGCGGCTCGGCGTCTGGCAGCTCGACCGCGCGCAGCAGCGCGCCGAGCTCGCGGCGCAGCAGGAGGCCGCCGAGCTCGAGGCGGCCGGGCCCGAGGGCGTCGGGGTGCTCCTGCCGCCGCAGTCCACGTTCCCCGGGGAGCTCGTCGGCCGGCAGGCGTGGGTCGAGGGCGAGTACGACGCCGACGGCCAGCTCCTCGTCGAGGGTCGTGCGCTCGACGGCCGCGTCGGCTACCTCGTCCTCACGCCGCTGCGCGTGACGGACGACGGCACGCAGGGCGCGTCGTGGGCCGAGCTTTCCGGAGCCCCCGTGCTGCCCGTGGTCCGCGGTTGGGTCGCGACTCCCGAGCAGGGCCCGGCGCTCGAGCCGCCGGCCGGCGTCGTGCGCGTGACCGGCTACCTCCAGGCGTCCGAGGCCGCGGGCCAGGGCGGCTCCGCGCCGGGGCTCACCGACTCCGTGTCGACGGGGGCGCTCGTCAACGAGTGGGGCGGACCCATCTACTCGGGCTACCTCGTGCTCCGCTCGTCCGACCCCGAGCAGCCGCCCGCCGTCGACGGCGGTCCGGCGCAGCTCCCGCGCCCGACGATCGAGGGCGGGACCGGCCTCAACCTGCAGAACCTGTTCTACGCCCTGCAGTGGTGGGTGTTCGGCGGTTTCGCCGTGCTGCTGTGGGTGCGCCTCGTCCGCGACGAGGCCGCGGGCGTGCGCCGCCACGGCCGCCGCGAGAGCAGCGGCATCGCCGGTCTCCCCGGCGACTGACCCGGCCCGTCCCCGGCCGTCGCCGCGCCCCTCCCTGGCCGGTCTCGGGGCTGCCGCACCCCTGCGGGAGCTGCCCCTTCCGGGACGACGCACCCCTGCGGGACGGCCCGGCGACCGTCAGGATGGGCGCGTGAGCGTGTACCTGGCCTGGACCGAGCAGGAGCCCGACGGGCTCGACGGACCCTGGAGCGAGGCGCGCGCGGTCGCGCCCGGCCTGCTTCTCGTCGAGAGCACCGCGTCGCTGTCGACCGTCTACCACGCGCTGAAGTGGTCGCTGCCCCACGGCGCCGCGCTCCTCGTGACGCCGGTGGACCGGACGCCGAAGCTGCGCGGCCTCGCGCCCGGCACGACGACGTGGCTGCGCGACCGCACGCGCCCCGCGGAGGAGGCGTGACGCCCCGCCCGTGACGCCCGGCGCCCGTGAGGTCCGCGGCTGGTGGCGTCCGGGGGCCCGCGACGTGCGTGCGTCCCGCCCCCCTCGGCGTCGACCGCGTCAGCCGTCGAGATCGAGGTCCTTGAACCACGACTCGGTGACGTGCTCGGTCTCCCAGCCGAGCGACCGGTACAGCTCGTCGGCCCGGGTCGGGGAGTCGGCGTCGACCTCGAGGGCCACGCGGTCGCGGCCGCTGCGCGCGGCGTCGGCGATCACGGTGGCGAGCAGCGACTTGGCCACGCCGCGGCCGCGCGCGGCGCGGGTCACCCCGATGTACTCGACGTACGTCCCCGGCGCACCGCCCGCGGGCGCCGCGAGCGACGAGCACACCACCGTGCCGGCGGGCACGGGCCGGCCGTCGTCGTCCTCCACGTACGCGAGCCACCAGTGGTCCCAGCTGTGCCCGGGGTCCTCGCGCAGCCGCTGGACGAACTCCGTGAAGCTCTCGCGGTACGAGTTGAAGTGGTCCTGGAACGACGTCTCGAGCATCTCGTGCACCGTCTGGAGGTCGGTCGCGACGGGCAGCCCGTTCTCGTGCCGCTCGACGGGCCGCACGGTGACGCCCGGGCGCGCGGTCAGCCGGGCCTCGTCGGGGGTGACCGGGCGCACCATGTGCAGCCACGTGCGGCGCTCCGCGTAGCCGGCGCGCGCGAGCCAGCCGAGCTGGCGCGTGTCGCCCGCGAACGGGCTCTCGTCGAGCCGCGTGGCGGTGACGCCGCGCAGCCGCGCCATCGCGACCGCGGCGTCCTCGGCCCAGCGGTAGAACGCCTCGGCGATCGCGTCGACCTCGGGCACGTCGCGGTCGAAGTAGCCCCACACCGTCGCGCGCCCCGCGGCGCGGTCGTGCACGGTGATCCACGCGCGGGGGACGTCGTCGTCGGCGACGGCGACGAGCTGGCGCCGCGTCCATGACGCGAGCCCCACGACCTCGGACTCGATGCCGGGGCGGGCGGCGTGGCTCTCCCCGGTGCCCTGGAGCTCGTCGAGGCGCCGCAGCGCGACGAGCGCGTCGACGTCGGCGTATCGCGGGACCCGGGCGCGCCAGGGGCTCGGCAGGGCGGGGACGGTGTGCGGGGTGTCGTGCGCGGCGTCAGGCATCGGCACCATGGTGCTCGATCAGACGCCCGCCGTCACGCGCGCGGCCGCCCGCCGCGTGCCCACGACGTGCAGCGCCGCGCCGACGACGACCCACGCCACGAGGGTCAGCGCCGCCCGGAGTCCGCCCGCGCCGTCGAAGTACGCGGCCGAGCGCACGAGGGTCCCGGCAGCGCCGGGCGGCAGCGCCTGGCCGAGCGCGCCCAGGGCCGGCGGCAGCCACGCGCCGGTGGTCGCGATGCCCGCGAGGGGGTTGCCGAGGAACATCATCGACATCGCGCCGAGCGTGAAGCCCTTCGCGCCGAACGCCTGCTGCAGCCCGGCGAGGGGCACGGCCAGCGCCGCGACGCCCAGCGCCATCGCGCCCGCGACGGGCCAGAACACGCCCTCGACGCTGCCGAACCAGAGCTGCAGCACGGCAGCGACGACCGTCCCGCCGACGGCGGCGAACGTCACGAGCCCGGCGAGCTTCCAGCCGTCGCTGCGCGGGAAGACCTTGCGGAACGCGACGACGGGCACGATCCCGCCGAAGACCAGGGGGAACGCGAGCCCGCCGACGCCGATGCCGGTGGGGTCGTCCGCGGGGAGCGGCACGACGTCGCTGACCGTCACGGGCAGGCCCGTCGCCTGGCCGACCGCGGTCGCCGCCGCCGTGAGGGAGCCCGAGATCGCCGTGGACCCGGCGCTCGCGACGACTGCCTCGAGCCCGTCCGCGGTGACCACGAGCCCGCCGACGACGTCGCGCTCGCGCACGGCCTGCGCGAGGTCGTCCGCGGTGCCGAACGCCTCGACCGCGAACGCGCCGGGTGCCGCGGCGTCCAGGGCCGTCTCGACCGGGGCGGTCGCCGCGGGGTCGCCGACGACGCCGATCGGGAGGTCGTGGGCGCCGCTCGCGAGCGACGGGAGGATGAACAGCGCGAGGAGCGCCACGAGGATCGCGCCGAGCCCGGCCGTCAGTCCCGCGAGCCGGACGACCGGGGGCGTCGCGCCGCGCGCGCCGGGGGCGCGGCCGCGGGGGCTCTTCTCCGGGGTGGTGCCGGGCGTGCCGGTCGCGCCGGGCGTGCCGGGCGCGCCGGCGGGGCCGGCGGTCGAGGTGGTCGTGGTGGTCGCCGCGCTCATCAGGTCCTCTCGGAAGTGGAGGATCTTCCTCCGCTTGTTTACCGGACGATCCTCCTCCGGTTAGAGTGGGGAGTCAAACCGGCAGGTCAGGAGGAGCGGATGCGCGCGGACGCGCTACGGCGCCGGACGGCGGTCGTGCAGGCGGCGAGGTCCCTGATCGCCGCACGGGGGAGCGACGTGGCGCTCGACGCCGTCGCCGACGCGGCGGGGGTCGGGATCGGCACGCTCTACCGCAACTTCGACTCCCGAGCCGCGCTGCTCGACGCGGTGGCGCTCGCGATCCTCGACGAGGTGCACGCCGTGACCCACGAGGCGGCGCAGGCGCTCGCGCACGCCCCGCAGGACGCCTGGGACGACTACGTGCGGCGGCTCGTCGGCCTGGAGCTCGGCGCGCTCACCGCGGCGCTCGCCGACCACGCGGGCGACGCGCTCGCGCGCGACGTGCGCGAGGCGCAGGACCGCGCGCTCGACGGCGTCGGGAGCCTGCTCGCCGCGGCGCAGCGGGAGGGGCTCGTGCGGGACGACCTCACACCCCTGGAGCTCGTGACCGCGGTGGGCATGATCACGCGCCCGCAGCCCGAGGCGGTGCGGCGCGCGGCGCCCGACCTGCGCGAGCGCATGGTGTCGATCCTGCTCCAGGGGCTGCGACCGGAGCACCGCGGCGCCCGGTGGCCCGGGCGCCGCGCGGCGGCTACTCCTGCTGCCAGGAGTGCCAGAGGCGGGCGTAGTCGCCGCCCGCGGCGACGAGCTCCTCGTGGGGCCCGATCTCGCGGACGCGGCCCCCGTCGACGACGGCGACGCGGTCGGCGTCGTGCGCCGTGTGGAGGCGGTGCGCGATCGCGACGACGGTCCGTCCTGCGAGCACCGCGTCGAGCGAGCGCTCGAGGTGCCGGGCCGCGCGCGGGTCGAGCAGCGACGTCGCCTCGTCGAGCACGAGCGTGTGCGGGTCGAGCAGCACGAGCCGCGCGAGCGCGACCTGCTGCGCCTGGGCGGGCGTGAGCACGTGCCCGCCCGACCCGACCGCCGTCCCGAGCCCGTCGGGCAGCGCCTGCGCCCATCCGCGCGCGTCGACGGCGTCGAGCGCATCGAGCAGCTCCGCCTCGGTCGCGTCGACCTTCGCGAGGCGCAGGTTGTCCGCGAGCGTGCCGACGAACACGTGGTGCTCCTGCGTGACGAGCGCGACCTCGCGGCGCAGGTCCTCCAGCGGGAGGTCGACGAGGCGCACGCCGCCCGAGCGGACCGACCCCGCGGTCGGGGGGTGGATGCCGGCGAGCATCCGCCCGAGCGTCGACTTGCCCGCGCCCGACGGCCCGACGACGGCGAGCCGCTCGCCCGGCTCGAGGTCGAGCGAGACGCCGTGCAGCACCGGGTGGCCCTCGCGGTAGGCGTACTCGACGTCGCGCGCGACGAGCCGGTCGCCGTCGGGCATCTCGCCCGAGGGGGTGCGGTCGCCCGGTACCAGCGCGACGCCGACGATCCGCGCGTACGAGGCCGCCGCGACCTGGATCTCGTCGAGCCAGAAGATGAGGTTCCACACCGGCCCGGCGAGCTGGAACGCGTACGTCGTGATCGTCGCGACCGCGCCCAGCGTCGTCTGGCCCTGGGAGAGCAGCCACGCGCCCCACACGAGCGCGGCCACGGGCGCGATCGCGATCGCGAGGTCGATGCCCGGGAACAGCACGGTGCGCAGCCCGAGCGTGTACCGCTCCGCCTCGAACGCCTCCGTGAGGTCGGCGCGCACGCGGGCCCGGCGGCGCTCGGCGAGCGAGAGCGCGTCGACCGTGCGCGCGCCCTCGACGCTCTCGGTGATCGTGCCGTTGAGCGTCGCGTACGCGGCGGCCTCGCGCTGGTAGCCGGCCGACGCGCGCCTGAGGTACCAGCGCGAGACGACGACGAGCAGCGGCACGCCGACGATCAGCGCGAGCGCGACGAGGGGCGCCACGACGACCGCCGCCACGACGGTGAGCAGGAGCGTGACGACCGCGACGAGGAGCTGCGGCACCCCGAACCGCACCGCGTGCTGGATGCGGTCGACGTCGTTCGTGGTGCGCGCGACCAGGTCGCCCGTGCCCGCGCGCTCGACGGTGGACAGGGGGAGGGACGTGACGGTCTCGACCAGGTCCTCGCGCAGCTCGGCGAACACCGTCTCGCCGAACACCATGGACAGCCGCTGCGCGTACCGGCGCAGCACGGCCTGCGCGACGACCGCGCCCGCGCCGACGGCGACGACGGTCGTCACGTACGCGGACGTGGTGCCGTCCGTGACGGCGTCGACGAGGCGGCCGAGCAGCCACGGCCCGACGAGGCCCGCGACGGCGGCGAGCGTGTGGAGCACCGCGATGAGCACGAACGTGCCGCGGTGGCGGGCGAAGAGCCGCCCGGCGGCGGCGCGGACGGCGGGGCCGTCGGCGACGGGGAGCCTCATGAGGTGCCTCCGGCGGGTGCGGTGCGGGCGAGCGCGGGCGCCTCGTCGAGCGAGCGGCCCACGACGCGCAGGTAGCGCGCCGCGGCGTCGTCCGGGGAGGTCCCGTCGGCGTGCGCGCGGTCGACGAGGTCGCGGTGGGTGCCGCGCGCGGTCACGCGCCCGCCCTCGAGCAGCAGCACCTCGTCGACGTGCTCGAGCACGAGCGGCGACGCGGTGACGACGAGCGTCGTGCGGCCGCGCCGGACCTCGGCCAGGCGCGCCGCGATCCGCGCCTCCGTGTGGGCGTCGACGGCGCTCGTCGGCTCGACGAGCACGAGGATCTCCGGGTCCGTGAGCAGGGCGCGCGCGAGCGCGACGCGCTGGCGCTGCCCGCCCGAGAGCGACCGGCCCTTCTCGGGCAGCTCGCCCGCGAGGCCGTCCGGCACGGAGTCGAGCACGTCGTGCGCGTCGGCCGTCGTCACCGCGGCGAGCACGTCCTCCTCCGACGCCGTGCCGCGCGGGTCGAGCTCCTCGCGCAGCGCGCCCGAGAAGAGCTGGGGCGTCGCCTCGGCGACGACGACCCGGCGGCGCAGCGCGTGCTTGTCGAGCTCGGCGAGGAGCGTCCCGCCGAGCCGCACGGGCGTCGCGGCCTCGGCGGCGTCGTCGAACCGGCCCAGCCGTGTCGCTACCGCCGCCGACGCGTCGGGGTCCGCCGAGACGAGCGCGACGACGCGACCGGGCTCGAGGACGAGCCCGCTCGTCTCGTCCACGAGAGGGCTGCCCGCCGGCGGCATGGGCGCGGTGGCCGGGGTCGCGCCCGCGGCGGGCTCGACCGCGAGCACGCGCACGATCTTGCGCGACGCGACGTGCGCGCGCGTCGCGATGTTGAGCATCTGCGTCGCGACCTGGAGCGGCCAGCCGAGGAACGCCGCGTACCCGTAGAACGCGACGAGCTGACCGGGCGTGATGTCCCCGCGCAGGGCCGCCGTCGCGCCGAGGTAGACCACGACCACGACGAGCAGGCCGGGCAGGAGCACCTGGAGCGCGTCGAGCGTCGCCTGCGTGTGCGCGACCTTGACGCCTGCCTCGCGCACCGTCTGCGACTGCCGCGCGTAGCGGCCCACGAACACGCCCTCGCCGCCGATGCCGCGCAGGATCCGCAGGCCCGACACCGTGTCCGCGCCGAGCGTCGTCAGGCGGCCCTGCGCCTCGCGCTGCGCGGCCTGGCGCTGCTGGAGCGGCTTGACGAGCAGCGCGAGCACGGCGGCCACGACCGGCAGGCCGAGCACGACGACGAGCCCGAGCCGGAGCGACGTCGAGAGCATGATGACGGCCACCACGACGTACGCGCCCAGCGCACCGAGGAACTGGCCCATCATCGAGAAGAGCTGACCGACGCGCATCGCGTCGCTCGCGACCGTCGACACGACCTCGCCCGTGGGGAGCTCCTCGGTGATCGCGTCGCCCGATCGTGCGGTGACGTCGCCCACGAGCTGCGACGTCGTGAGCGCGGAGCGCAGCCAGTTCGCGATGTCGAAGCGGTGCTGCGTCACGCCGGTGACCACGATGCCGAGGCCGAGCGCGAGCAGGAGCCCCGCCCACCGCCACAGGTCCGGGCCGAACCCCGCCGTCAGGCCCTCGTCGAGCGCGCGGCCCAGCATGTAGGGCTGGAACGCCTGGCACGCGAAGTTCACGAGCCCCAGCAGCACGGCGACCGTGAGGATCCCCCGCTGCCGCCGGGCGATCCAGAGGAGGTAGCGCGTGGGTCCGCGCAGGTCGGGGGTCCCCGGGTCGGGGAGGGGGAGGGGTCGCACGGTGTTCTACCCTAGGTTCGGCGTCCGACACGCGGCGACGCTTTAACCTGCGACCGCGTCACACGCCACCGCGCGCGGCACGGACCGGCGCGGCCGTCTCGCCGGAACGAGGAACCTCTGCCATGACCACGCAGGACCCCGCCACCCCGACCGCCCCGGCGGCCGCACCCACGACGGACGCGGCGCGGACCGCGATCCGCAAGGCGCGCGGCGCGCTCTCGCGCTACCGGGTCCTCGCGATCGTCACCGGCGTCATGCTGCTGATCCTGTGCGTCGAGCTCCTCGTCAAGTACGGCGTCGGCGCGGTCGTGGACGTCGACCCGGTGATGCGGTACGTGTCCTGGATCCCGTTCGCGCACGGCTGGATCTACGTCGTCTACCTCGTCACGGTCCTCGACCTGTGGACCAAGATGCGCTGGGGCTGGGGCCGCCTCGCGACCATGGTGTTCGCCGGCGTCGTCCCGGTCATGTCGTTCGTCCTCGAGAAGAAGGTGCACGCCGAGGCCGAGGCGAAGCTCGCCGCGCTGGAGGAGCAGTACGCGTCATGACGGCCCTCGCACCCCTCGTCGCTCCCGGCCCCGAGCTGACCGCCGCGGAGCTCGAGCGGTACGCCCGTCACCTGTCGCTGCCCGGCGTCGGGCCCGAGGGCCAGCGACGTCTCGCCGCGGCCCGGGTGCTCGTCGTCGGCGCGGGCGGCCTCGGCAGCCCCGCCCTGCTGTACCTCGCCGCGGCGGGCGTCGGCACGATCGGGATCGTCGACGATGACGCCGTCGACACGTCCAACCTCCAGCGTCAGGTGATCCACGGCGGGTCGGACGTCGGGCGGCGCAAGGTCGACTCCGCGCGCGAGACCGTCGCGGACGTCAACCCGCACGTGCGCGTCGTCGAGCACGCCGTGCGCCTCGACGCGGACAACGCGCTCGACGTGCTGCGCGGCTACGACGTCGTGCTCGACGGCGCGGACAACTTCCCCACGCGCTACCTCGTCTCCGACGCGGCCGAGGTGCTCGGCCTGCCCGTGGTCTGGGGCTCGATCTACCGCTTCCAGGGCCAGGTGAGCGTCTTCTGGGGCGCGCCGCGCCTCGCGGTGCCCGACGACGTCCCGCACCCCGGCGACGCGCCCGCCGGGGCGACGGGGCCCGAGGAGGGGCAGGTGCGCGGCGTGACGTACCGCGACGTGTTCCCCGTCCCGCCCCCGCCGGGCGCCGCGCCCGACTGCGCGACCGGCGGCGTCTTCGGCGCGATGTGCGGGACGGTGGGCTCGGTCATGGCGACCGAGGCGATCAAGCTCGTCACGGGCGCGGGGACGACGCTCCTCGGGCGCCTCGCCGTCTACGACGCGCTCGACCTCTCGTGGCGCCAGCTCACCGTGCGCGCCGACCCGACGCGCGAGCCCGTCACCGCCCTCCTGCCGGGCGACGACGCCTACGCCGCGTTCTGCGGGCTGGCCCCGGCGGGCCGGGCGCCGGTCACGGGGGAGCGCGACGTCACCGGGCGCGACGCCGCGGCGCTCCTCGCCGACGCGTCCCCGGCGCCGTACGTGCTCGACGTGCGCGAGGACTGGGAGGCGCAGGTGCGCCCGCTCCCCGGGGCGACCCTCGTCCCGAGCGGCGCGTTCCTCGCGGGCGACCCGTCGTCGGCGCTCGCCGACCTCCCCGCGGACCGGCCGGTGCTCGTGGTGTGCGCGGTCGGCGCCCGGTCCGCGCGCGTCGCCGACGTCGCCCGCGCCGCCGGGGTCGACGCGCGCTCCGTCGTCGGCGGCGTCCCCGCCCTCCTCGACGCCCTGGCCGCGAGCTCCCCGGTCGCCTAGTACGCACCCACCCCGCCGAACATGCGGTCATGGAGCGTCCCGGGCCGGTGACGGGCGACGACGACATGCTCGGCCCGCCGGAAGGGACGGGCGGCGCTAGAGCGCGAGGTCGAGACGGCCCTCGGGCGACGAGCTCGCGAGCGCGCCCTCGCGGCGCGGGATGCGGCCCGCGCGCGCGGCGAGACGGCCCGACTCGACGGCGAGGCGCATCGCGTGCGCCATCCGGACCGGGTCGGCGGCGCGCGTGACCGCGGTCGCGAGCAGCACGCCGTCGCACCCGAGCTCCATCGCCTGCGCCGCGTCCGACGCCGTCCCGATCCCCGCGTCGAGGATGACGGGCACGCGCGCGGCGGCCGCGATCGCCTCGATGTTGCGCGGGTTGAGGATGCCGAGCCCCGTGCCGATGGGCGCGCCGAGCGGCATGACGGCCGCGCAGCCGACGTCCTCGAGCCGGCGCGCGAGGATGGGGTCGTCGTTCGTGTACGGCAGCACGACGAAGCCGTCGCGCACGAGCCGGTCCGCGGCCTCGACGAGGCCCACCGGGTCGGGCAGGAGCGTGACGTCGTCCGCGATCACCTCGAGCTTGACCCACTCGGTGCCGCACGCCTCGCGCGCGAGGTGCGCGGTGAGCACGGCCTCCCGCACCGAGAAGCACCCCGCGGTGTTGGGCAGCGCGCGGATGCCGAGGCGCGCGAGGAGCGCCCAGATGCCCGCGTCGGGGCTCGCGTCGCCGCCCGCACGGACGGCGACGCGGCGCATCGCGACCGTCGTCAGCGCGGTGCCCGACGCGACGAGCGCGTCCTCGAGCGTGAGCAGGTTCGCGGCCCCGCCCGTGCCCATGACGAGGCGGGACCCGACGGCGGTCCCGGCGACGACGAGCGGGTCGGCGCCCGCGGGGTCGGCCGCGGCGGGGCGGGACGCGGGGGAGAGGTCGGTGGTCACGGTGTCCTCCTCAGCCGCCCTGGACGGCGGTCACGATCTCGATGCGGTCACCGGGTGCGACGACGGTGCTCGCCCACGCGCCGCGCGGCACGACGGCGTCGCCCACGGCGACGGCGACGCCCTGCGGCGTGCCGTCCGCGACGTACGCGGGCACGAGCGCGGCGACGAGCCGTTCGAGGTCGACGTCGCCGTCGAGCGGGTAGGGCTCGCCGTTGACGAGCGCGGTCGGTGCGGTCACGGGGATCACCTCGGTGCGGTCGGGGTCGCGGTCGGCGCGGCCCGGCGGTCGCCGGACGCGGGGTCGTCCCCCGGTCCGGGCACGGTCCCGGGCCGGGTGAAGCGGTCGGTGCGCGTCGCGGCGAGGGCGGTCGCGACGTCGGGGGGCAGGCCGTCGCCCGTGAGGCCCGCGACGACGGCCTCGGCGGTGAGCGGCGCGAGCAGGACGCCGTTGCGGCCGTGGCCCGTCGCGACGTGCAGACCGGGGACGGCGGTCGGCCCCACGAGCGGCAGGTTGTCCGGGGTCGCGGGCCGGGCGCGCGGCGTCACGTCGACGAGCGCGGCCTCGTCGATCCCGGGCAGCAGGGCGCGCGCGTCGCGCAGGAGGGCGAAGGCGCCGCCCGCGGTCGCGCGGCGGTCGTCCGGGTTCTCCTCGGTCGTCGCGCCCACGACGACCTCGCGGTGCCCGGCGCGCGGGCCGCCGGGCACCGGGGTGCGCGGCACGACGTACACCGGCCGGCCCTGCACGACCCCGCGCACGACGTGCTCCAGAGCGAGGTCGGGCCCGGCGTCGAGGCGCAGGGTCTGGCCCTTGACCGGTCGTGTGGGCACGACGACGCCCGGCACGTCGGCGAGCAGCGCGCCCGACTCCCACCCCGCCGCGACGACCACCGCACCGGCCGCGTGGAGGTGACCCGCGTCGTCGTGCACGCCGACCGCGCGCCCCGCGGCGTCGCGCGCCACGCGGGTCGCGGCGGCCCGGACGACGACGGCCCGCGCCGCGGTGCTCGACGCCTCGGCCGGGGCGTCGAGCGCGGCGAGCAGCGCGGCGTGCGTCGCGCGGGGGTCGACCGCGTGGTCCGCGGGCGCCCAGGCCGCGCCCGCGACACGGGGCCCGAGGTAGGGCTCGCGGCGGCGCGCGTCCGCGACGGTGAGCTCGCGCGAGGCGAGGCCGTGCGCGGCGTGCAGGGCGAGGACGCGGCGCAGGAGCGCGAGGTCGTCCGCGTCGTACGCGAGGGTGAGCGTCCCCGCCGGGCGCAGCCCGACGTCCCGCCCGGTCGCGGCGCGCAGGTCGGCCGCGAAGCCCGGCCACGCGGCAGCCGCCGCCAGGTGGAGCCGCAGCGCGTCGTCCTCGCCGAAGTCGGCCTCGGTCACCGGGGCGAGCATCCCCGCGGCGGCGTGCGTCGCGCCGTCTCCCGGAGCCGGGTCGAGCACCGTGACGGTCAGCCCCGCGCGCGCGGCGCGCCACGCGACGGCGAGCCCGACGATCCCGCCGCCCACGACGACGACGTCGCGCGGGCCGGCTGGCGACGGCCCGGCGAAACCGGCCGTGCGGGGCCCCGGACGGACAGGGGTGTGCATGTGCGCTCCCTTCGCTGGCATGACCCAGATCAGGTTCGACGGTCGGCTCCGACGCCCTCTCAGCCCCGTGCGGGGCTCCCGTGCTGTCGGCCACAGTACCGCCTGCGCCCGGAGCGCCGGGGCTAGGCTCCGGCGGGTGAGCACCGAGACCTTCGCCACGCCCACGACGGCCGCCGCACCGGACCCGGACGCCGTGCGCGCCCGGCTCGCCGACGCGCGCCTCTACCTGTGCACCGACGCGCGCGAGGAGCGCGGCGACCTCGAGGACTTCCTGCGGGCGGCGCTCGCGGGCGGCGTCGACGTGGTCCAGCTCCGCGACAAGACGCTCGACGTCGCGCGCGAGCTCGAGCTGCAGGCGCTCGTCGCGCGCGTCGCGACGGAGCACGGCGCGCTGTGGGCCGTGAACGACCGGGCCGACGTGGCGCGTCTCACGGGCGCGCCCGTCGTGCACATGGGCCAGGGCGACCTGCCCGTCCCGGCGGTGCGCGCGCTGCTCGGCGCGGGGCCCGTGCTCGGCCGCTCCACGCACTCCGCCGCGCAGGCCGCCGCGGCCGAGGCCGACCCGGCGGTGGACTACTTCTGCGTGGGCCCGCTGTGGGCGACGCCGACGAAGCCGGGGCGGGCCGCCGTCGGGCTCGACCTGCTGCGCGACGTCGCGGCGACGCGGCCGACCACGCCCTGGTTCGCGATCGGCGGGATCGACGCGGACCGCCTCGACGCGGTCCTCGACGCGGGCGCCACCCGCGTCGTCGTGGTGCGCGCCATCACCGGCGCGCGCGACCCGGAGGCCGCGGCACGGGCGCTGCGCGAGCGCGTCGCCGAGCGGGCCGCGGCGCGCGACGGCGCCTGAGACGGCGGACGGTGCCGCGCCGCACGGCGACTATCCTGGAGCGGTGACGTCACCCGCCACCGCTCCCGACACCCCCACCACCGCCGAGGTCGCCGCGACCCCGCGCCCCGTGCTCGTCGTCGACTTCGGCGCCCAGTACGCGCAGCTCATCGCGCGCCGCGTGCGCGAGGCCAAGGTCTACTCCGAGATCGTGCCGCACACGTTCACGGTCGAGCAGATGCTCGCCAAGGACCCGGCCGCGATCATCCTCTCGGGCGGCCCCTCGTCCGTGTACGCCACGGGTGCCCCGTTCGTCGACCCGGCGCTGTTCGAGGCCGGCGTGCCCGTCATGGGCATCTGCTACGGCTTCCAGGCCATGGCGAAGGCGCTCGGCGGCGAGGTCGCCCAGACGGGCCTGCGCGAGTACGGCGGCACCGAGGTCGAGGTGTGCGCCGCGGGCGTGCTGCTCGACGGGACGCCGACGAACCAGACCACGTGGATGAGCCACGGCGACGCCGTGCACCGCGCGCCCGAGGGCTTCGAGGTCCTCGCGACGTCGTCGGGCTCGCCCGTCGCCGCGTTCGAGGACCGTGAGCGCCGCCTCTACGGCGTGCAGTGGCACCCCGAGGTCAAGCACTCCGCGCACGGCCAGACCGTGCTGGAGCACTTCCTGTACGACGGCGCGGGCCTGGCCCCTGACTGGACGCCCGGCAACGTCATCGCGGACCAGGTCGCGGCGATCCGCGCCCAGGTCGGCGACGCGCGCGTCATCTGCGCGCTGTCCGGCGGCGTGGACTCCGCCGTCGCCGCGGCGCTCGTGCAGCGCGCGGTGGGCGACCAGCTCACGTGCGTGCACGTCGACCACGGGCTCATGCGCGCGGGCGAGGTCGAGCAGATCGAGCGCGACTTCGTCGCGGCGACGGGCGTCAACCTCGTGATTCGCGACGAGAAGGAGCGGTTCCTCACCGCGCTCGCCGGGCACAGCGACCCGGAGACGAAGCGCAAGATCATCGGCCGCGAGTTCATCCGCGTGTTCGAGGACGCGGCGCGCCAGATCGTCGAGGACGCGGGCGAGCACGGCGCCGAGGTAAAGTTCCTCGTGCAGGGCACGCTCTACCCGGACGTCGTCGAGTCGGGCGGCGGCGAGGGCGCGGCGAACATCAAGAGCCACCACAACGTCGGCGGCCTGCCGGACGACCTGCAGTTCTCTCTGGTCGAGCCGCTGCGCACCCTGTTCAAGGACGAGGTCCGCGCCGTCGGCCGCGAGCTCGGCGTGCCCGAGGAGATCGTCGCGCGCCAGCCGTTCCCCGGCCCCGGGCTCGGCATCCGCATCGTCGGCGAGGTCACGGCGGACCGCCTGGAGACGCTGCGCGCGGCCGACGCGATCGCGCGCGAGGAGCTGACGAAGGCCGGTCTGGACGGCGAGATCTGGCAGTGCCCGGTCGTGCTGCTCGCCGACGTCCGCTCGGTCGGCGTCCAGGGCGACGGCCGCACCTACGGGCACCCGATCGTGCTGCGCCCCGTCTCGTCCGAGGACGCGATGACGGCCGACTGGACGCGCCTGCCGTACGACGTGCTGTCCGTCATCTCGACGCGCATCACCAACGAGGTGCCCGAGGTCAACCGTGTGGTGCTCGACGTGACGAGCAAGCCCCCGGGCACCATCGAGTGGGAGTGACCCCCTAGGGGTGGGTCGGACGGGCTGCGACGATCGTCGCAGCCCGTTCGTATGCCGCCTGCACGTCGGCGAGCACGCGCGGCCAGCCGGCCGACGAGGGCACGTCCCGGTTGTGCGCGACGATCCGGTCGAGCAGGCCGTCCTCGGTGACGAGGCGCACGAGCGCGTCGGCGAGGCCCGCGTCGTCGTCCGCGAGGAGCGCGTCGACGCCGTCGGTGAGCCGCTCCGCGACGCCCGACTGCGAGCGCGTCACGACCGCGAGCCCGGCCGCCTGGCCCTCGAGCGCCGCGATGCCGAACGCCTCCTCGACGGCGGGCGCGGCGAACACGTCGGCGCGCGCGTAGAGCCGCCGGAGGCCCGTCGCGTCGAGGCGGCCGGGGAGCGACACGACGGACCCCAGGCCGTGCTCTGCGACGAGGCGCCGCGCGTCGGCCAGCTCGGGGCCGTCCCCGGCGAGCGTCACGTGCAGCGCCCCCTCCGGGAGGCGCGCGACGGCGTCGCGCACGACCTCGAGGAACGGCAGCACGCGCTTGCGCGGGGCGAACCGCGTCGCGGCCACGACGTGGACGGCCGCGCCCTCCATGCGGTCGGCGCGCTCGGTGCGCGGGACGCGCCACGCGTCGAGGTCGAGGCCGTTGTGCAGCACCGCGACCTCGCCGTGGTCGCCGACGATGCGGCGCAGGGGAGCGGCGGTGAGCTCGCTCACCGCGGACCACAGCACGGGCCACCGCGACCACCGCACGACGCGGTCGAGCCCGGCGAACACCGTCTCGGCGGCGCCCCAGACGCTGTGCACGGTGAGGACGGCGGGCAGCCCCGTGCGCACGACGGTCCGCAGCGACGCCTGGGTCGACGGCGTGAGGACGCCCATGTGCAGGTGCGCGACGTCGGGCCGGTCGGCGCCCAGGATCCGCGCCACGTGGTGCGGGGCGCGCGGGTGGACGGGGTAGCCGCCCGGGACGCGCGCGGCGAGGCGGTGCACGGTGACGTCGCCGTCGCGCTCGGTCGAGACGCCGTGCGCCCCGGGACGCGCGGGCGTCGTGCAGATCACCGACACGTCGTGCCCCGCCGCGGCCTGCTGCTGCGCGAGGCGGGCGACCTGGGTCTCGATCCCGCCGAGCAGCGGCAGGTAGCAGTCGGTCAGGTGGGTGATGCGCACGGACGGCATCCTCCCATCCCCGCAGGGACCCGCCGCGACCTCGGGCGGCGCAGCCCCGCGAGGTGCGGGTTCGCCGCGCGGTCGACCCCTCTCGTCGCTACCGTTGCTCCCGTATGGGTGGTTCGACCGTCCCGTGACCGACCGGCGCCGTGCAGGTCGCCTGACGAGGGCGGACGCAGGTGGGTCCTGACGAAGGGGAGAACGCGCCATGTCGAGCACCGTCACCGTCACTCCGGCCAGAGGGGCGCGGGGCATCGGCCTCGTGTCGATCATCGCCGGCATCATCCTTCTCCTCGCGGGCATCGGCACGTGGATCGTCGTGGCGAACCAGCTCTCCGCCGAGGAGATCACCGTGTCCGACGACGCGGCGTTCCTGGCGGGCCGGCACGTGAACGGGCCCCTCACGGCGTACGCGCAGGCCGAGGTCATCAACAAGCACGCGCTCGAGGCGAGCGGTGGCCAGACCTACGCCCAGCTCGACCAGGACGACCCGACGCGGCAGACCGTCATGACGGCGTCGTTCCTCCGGGCGTCGCTGTACACGTCGGTCGTCGCGTTCGGCGTCTGCCTGCTCGTCATCGGCCTCGGGATCCTGTTCGTCCTCGTGGGCATCGCGCTGCGTCGGCTCGCCGGAGGGCCGAGCGTCGCCGTCGAGACCCCGGCCGCGTACACGTCCTCGGGCGACCTGTCGGACGCCGGGCGCCACGCGGCCCCGGCGCACGCCCAGCCGTCGCCGACCACGCCGCCCGTGCGCCCCGAGCCGACGACGCCCGAGCGCACCTCGGCGCTCTCGACGCCCGGGGCCGAGGCCCGCGCGGCCGCTGCCGGTGCCCCGGCCGCGACGACCGCCGCTCCGGTCGAGGCGACCGGGGCACCCGGGACGGGCACGCCGTCCGCGCCGGGCTCGTCGCCCGCCGCGTCGCCCGACACGCCGACCACCACCGACGGGCCGGGCGTCGTCCCGCCCGAGCGCAGGGGTGACGAGCCGCCCCGCTGACCGTTCCGGCCGTCCGTCCGGACGCCGAGGACCCGCTCCCACCGGGTCGCACCGGGGGGAGTGCGCGGGGCGGCGTCGCTCGGACACGTCGAAGGGCCGTGGCGCCTGCCACGGCCCTTCGGTGTGTCCGGGGACGGGTCGTCAGCCGCGCCGCCGGCGCGCGCCGGAGACGATCGAGCCGACGACGAGCGTGACGCCCGCGGCGGCGAGCACGACGATCGAGGCGAGCCCCAGGTCGACGCGCGCACCGAGCGCGCCCGCGAGGACCACCGCGCCGAACGCGACGATCACGAAGCCCCACACGATCGTCGCGACGCGCGGGCCGCGCCTCGCTGCGAGGGGCGACACCGGCCCGGTCGGGCCCGGCTGCCCCGCGGTGGCCGTCGGCCCGGCCGGCCCGGCCGGCCCGGCCGGCCCGGTCGGCCCGGTCGGTCCCGGCTGCCCGGCGGGCGCCGTGGGTCCGGGGTTCTGCGCGGCCGCCGCAGGCCCTGGGGCGTGCGCGGGTGCCGGGTCGGGCACGTCGAGGACGGTCGTGTCGTCGTCGCGGCCGGCGGTCGGCAGCGGCTCGGTGGGCCGGGCGTCGGCCGCCGTCCCCGCGTCCGTCCGGCCCTCGAACAGCTCGTCGCCGAGCGGCCGCGTGTCGTCGCGGCGGGTGTCGTCGTTCATCAGTCCTCCTCGATCGTGACCTGGCCGGCGCCGACCTCGACGTGCAGCACGAGCAGCGGGTCGTCGCCCGCCTGGACCTCGTCGTTGTCGAACGTCACCGGCTGGGTGCTGACGCCGCCGATCTGCTGCCGGTCGCCGTCGATGTGCCAGCGCGCGTTGCCCGCGAGCACCTGGACCTCCGCCCGCACGGGCACGCCGTCCGGCACGACGACCGTCACGTCGCCCGCGCCGAGCTGGACGGGGACGTCGACGGGGGAGCCGGGCGTGGCGTCCGACAGGTCGAGCCCCGACAGGTCGATCGTCGGGTCGCCGAACGACACGCCGAACCCGCGCTCCGCGACCTCGGGATCGGACACGCGGTGCGTGCCGTCGGTCACCGTCCGCACCGAGTCGTCCAGGAAGAACGTCGCGGGCGCCGCGCGCCACGCCGAGGCGGGCACGGCGACGAGCAGGACGATCACGGCGAGCCAGCCGAGGCCTCCGCTCGTGCGTCCGCGCAGGCCGCTCACGACGATCGCGAGGCCGGCGAGGATCGTGGACAGCGCGGCCCACGTGAGGAACACGGGCCAGGGGAGGTCGCCCGAACGCTCGACGACGAGGAGGAACGCACCCAGCAGGAGGCTGATCCCGACGACGACGCCCGTCGTCGTGGCCCCCGGACCGCCGGGACGTGGCGGCTTCGGCGGCTTCGGCGGCTCGGGCGCACGCGGGGGCGCGACCGGCGGCGGGGCGGCACCGAGCGGCGCCCCGGTCCCCGGTGCGTACGGGGGGAGGGGAGCCGTCGTGCGCGGGGCGGTCGCGGCGTAGGGGCTCGCCTCGGCCGTCCACGGTGCCCGGTCCTGGACGCCGGGCGCGGGCGCACCCGGGCCGGTCGCGCCGTACGGGGCGCCGGCCGGACGCGCGGGGCCGGGCGAGCCCCACGGGGCGTCGGCGGGGGCGCCGGGGCCCGCCGGGACGGGGCCGTGGCCCGCGGCCGGGGCCTGGCCCGGGCCTGCGGGGGTGCCCGGCCCGGGGGCCGGGTGGCCGCCCCGGCCGGGACCCTGCGGGGACTGGCCCGGGCGGGAGCCGCGCTGCGTGAGCGCGGAGACCACGACGACGGCCACGGTGACGAACGCGGCGACCCAGAAGAGGCCGGTCAGCCAGCCGAGGTCGATCGCGTCCCACCACGACCACCAGCCGCCGCCCCACGACAGGCCGACGACGACGAACGCCGCCGCGCCGAGCAGGGCGACGTCGACGTTGCCGCGGAACGCCTCCTGGAGGTGGATGCGGCCGTCGCGGCGCTCGGGCAGCAGGGCCCACGCCGCGCCGTACAGCACGAGGCCGGCGCCGGAGAGGAAGAACGTCACGAACAGCAGGCCGCGCACGACGAGCGGGTCGATCCCGAACCGCTCGGCGACGCCGGAGGCCACGCCCCCGATCCAGCGGTCGTCGGAGCGGAAGATGCCGACCCGGCGCACGGCGTCGAAGAAGCCGTCGCCGCCGGTCGGGCGCGCGCCACCGGGCGCGGCGCCGCCCGGCGCCCCGGGGGGCGGGGCCTGCGCGGGGTCGGGTCCGGTCCAGGCCGTGCCGGGTCCCGGCGCGGGGCCGGACGGCCCGGGAGGGACCGTGCCCGGCTGCGGGCCGGGCGTCGAGGGGTCGCCGGGGTGCCCGGGCTGGCCGCCGGGTCCGGGGAGGTCGGGAGTGCTCATGACCACCATGCTGGTCCGCGGGCCGCGCGTCGGGTATCGGGTGCCACCCTGACCCGACCCTGAACGGTGCGCCGGACGACCCTGGTTTCGCGGTCGGGGGGTCCTCCGGGGGCGCGCCACGTGTGACGATCGGGGGGTGACGTCAGCCCTCTCACCTGCCCGCCGACCCGGAGACCTCCCGCTGCGCCGACCCGAGCGCGGCCGGTGGGTCGGCGGCGTGTGCGCGGGGCTCGCGGCGCACCTCGGCGTCGGCGTGGGCGTCGTGCGGCTCGTCATGGCGCTCCTCGCGCTCGCGGGCGGGGCCGGCGTCGCGCTCTACGTGTTCTGGTGGCTCACCGTCCCGCCGGGCGACCCGGAGACGGCGCGCGACGAGCAGCGCCCCGCGTCCCTGTCGCGGCTCGCGCCGCGGCTCCAGGGCGGGGTGCGGCGGCTGCCCGTGCGCGACGTCGCGGTCGGCGTCGTCCTGCTCGGCGGCGCCGCGCTGCTCGTCGCGCTGCGCACCGGCGTGGACGTCGAGGTGTCGTGGGTGATCCCCGTCCTCATCGCGCTCGCGGGCGCGGCGCTCGCGTGGAGCCAGCTCGACGCGGTCGAGCGCGGCCGGCTGCTCACGCGCGCGGGCGGGCGCACGCCCGCCGGGGTGCTGCGCATCGCCGGGGGCGTCGTGCTCGTGCTCGTCGGCATCGTCCTGCTCGTGGGCCAGGACGCGCGCCCCACGCAGATCGTGCGCGCGGCCGTGGCGGCCGTCGCGGTGCTCGCCGGCGTGGCCATCGTGCTCGCCCCGTGGTGGCTGCGGCTCATGCGCGAGCTCGGCGACGAGCGGGCCGCCCGCGCGCGCGAGGCCGAGCGGGCCGACATCGCCGCGCACCTGCACGACTCGGTGCTCCAGACGCTCGCGCTCATCCGCGCCCGGTCCTCCGACGCGGACACCGTCGCGCGCCTCGCACGTGCCCAGGAGCGCGAGCTGCGCGAGTGGCTGTACGACGACCGCCCCTCGCCCGGCACGTCGCTCGCCGCCGAGCTCCGCGCGCTCGTCGCGGAGGTCGAGGACGGCCGCGTCGGCCGCCGGGCCGAGCCCATCGGCGGGGTGCCGGGGGAGGCCGAGCCCGGCCCCGTCGTCGTGGACGTCGTCGTGGTGGGCGACTGCACGCCGACGCAGGAGACGGCCGCGCTGCTCCAGGCGACGCGCGAGGCGCTCGTCAACGCCGTGGCGCACGGCGGCCCGCCGTACTCCGTCTACCTCGAGGTGAGCGACGACGCGGCCGAGGTGTTCGTGCGCGACCGCGGCGACGGGTTCGTCATGGACGACGTGGCGCCCGACCGGTTCGGGGTGCGCGAGTCCATCCTCGGGCGCGTGCAGCGGCGCGGCGGCAAGGCCGAGATCATCAGCCGGCCCGGGTGGGGCACCGAGGTACGGTTGCGCGTGCCGCGCGCGGTCGCCGAGCCGGGCGCGACGCCGGGTCCCGCGACGGGCCCGGCGGCCCGGGCCGAGGGCGGCACGGGCCGCGCGCACGCCCCGACGAGCGAGGAGACGCCGTGACGACCATCCCCAGCGCGACGACCGACGGCGCGCCCGCGACCGGGCCCGTGTCCGTGGTGCTGGTCGACGACCACCACATGTTCCGTGCGGGCGTGCGGGCGAGCCTCGACCCGGCGCTCGTCACGGTGGTCGGGGAGGCCGACGACGTCGAGTCCGCGGTCGCGCGCGTGCACGAGCTGCGACCGCCGGTCGTGCTGCTCGACGTGCACCTCCCGGGCGGGAACGGCGGCGGCGGCGCCGAGGTCATCCAGCGGTGCGCGGACGTGCTCGGCGAGGTCCGGTTCCTCGCGCTCTCGGTGTCCGACGCCGCGGAGGACGTCGTCGCGGTCATCCGCGCCGGAGCGCGCGGGTACGTGACGAAGGCGATCTCCGGGCCGGACCTGTCGGCCGCCGTCGGGCAGGTCGCGGGCGGCGACGCGGTGTTCTCCCCGCGCCTCGCCGGGTTCGTGCTCGACGCGTTCGGCACGGGCGCGGGCGACGTCGCGGTGCACGACGACGAGCTCGACCGCCTCTCCGCGCGCGAGCAGGAGGTCATGCGCCTCATCGCGCGGGGCTACACGTACCGCGAGGTCGCGTCGGAGCTGTTCATCTCGATCAAGACCGTCGAGACCCACGTCTCCGCGGTGCTGCGCAAGCTCCAGCTCTCCTCGCGGCACGAGCTCACGCGCTGGGCTGCCCAGCGCCGCCTGCTCTGACGGCGCTCAGCGCGGGGCGGCGCCCGCCCACGCGGGGGAGAGGGTCACGACGTCGCCGACGACGGTGACCGCCGGGGGCCGGACGCCGGCCTCGCGCGCCCGCTCCGCGATCGTCGCGAGCGTCCCGACCGTGGTCCGCTGGCGCGGTCCGTAGCCGTCCTCGACCACGGCGACGGGCGTCCCGGGCGAGCGGCCCTGCGCGACGAGCGCGTCGGCGGTCTCGGCGAGGCGCGAGACGCCCATGAGCAGCACGACCGTGTGGTCCCGCGCGGCCGGGACCGTGCCGACGTCCTCGTGCCCGGTGAGCACCGTGAACCCGCGCGAGAGGCCGCGGTGCGTCACGGGGATGCCCGCCGCGGCGGGGACGGAGACGGCGCTCGTCACGCCCGGCACGACCTCGACCGGGACGCCGTGCTCGCGGCACGCCTCGAGCTCCTCGCCGCCGCGCCCGAACACGTACGGGTCGCCGCCCTTGAGCCGCACGACCCGCCGCCCGACGAGCGCGTGGTGCACGAGGATCCGGTTGATCTCCGCCTGCGGGACGGGATGGTGGCCCGGCGTCTTGCCGACGTCGATCACCTCCACGTCGTCGCCGAGCTCCGCCAGCAGGCCGCGCGGCCCGAGGCGGTCGACCACGACGACGTCCGCCTCGGCGAGCAGGCGGCGACCGCGCACCGAGACGAGCCCGGTGTCGCCCGGGCCGCCGCCGACGAGCGCGACGGAGCCGACCGGACGCACGAGCGGTGCGGTGACGGCCCCGGCGAGAGACGTCTCGCCGTCGGTCCCCGGTGCGGGGGTGCCCGCGCGCGCCGGGCGCACCGCGCGCAGCGGCAGCTCGCCGGTCTCCAGGAGCACGGCGACGGCGTCGCGCACGCGCTGCGCCCGCCGCGGGTCGCGGCCCGCGTTGACGGACACGGTGACCTCGGCGTCCGCGGCGGCCGCCGCGGACGACGGCGACCCGACGCGCGTGCGCGCGACCGCGGGCACCCACGCCGTCGCGAGGTGCGCGTCGCCCGCCGTGACGCAGAAGACGCGGTCCGCCTCGGCGTCGGCCGCGACCTGCGCGTCCACGGCAGGGTCGCCCGTCGCCGCGTGCGCGAGCCACGCGCCGTCGAGGTCGCCCGTGAGGTAGTCGCGGCGGACCCACGTGAGCCGCGCACCCGTCGCGGGGCGCGCGCCGGGCGCGTGCTCGGCGACGAGGTCCGCGAGGTCCTCGCACACGAACGGCGCGACGACGGTCACGACCGCTCCCGCGTCGAGGAGACCCCGCGTGCGACGCGCGGCGACGGGCCCGCCGCCCACGACGACGGCGAGCCGCCCCGCGAGGCGCAGGCCGAGCGGGTAGGTCTCGTGGTGCTGCGCGCTGGTCGTCACGGTGTCCTCAGATCGCGTACGAGCCGGGTCGCTCGGCCGGGCGACGGACCGCGGCGAGCGCGTCGCCGACCATCCCGGCCGCGAGGGTCCCGCCGTCCTGGGCGTCGACGAGCAGGAACGCCCCGGTGCGGCGGGCGACGACGTACTCCTCCGCGGCGACGGGCGCGGCGAGGCGCAGCGTCACGCGGCCGATGTCGTTGAGCTCCAGGCGCTCGGCGGGCTCGAGCTCGGCCGTGTCGAGGTCGAGCCGTCCGACGACGTCACGCACCACGGCCTGCACGGTGCGGGTCGTGTGCTTGAGCAGCACGCGCGCGCCAGGCAGGAGCGGGCGGTCGCCGAGCCACGCGAGCGTGCCCTCGACGTCCTGCGTGACGTCGGGGGCCTCGGCCGCGGCGGCGATGAGGTCGCCGCGCGCGACGTCCACGTCGTCGGTCAGGCGGATCGTCACCGACTGCGGCGCGAACGCCTCGGTGAGCGTCTCGCCGCTCGCGAGCGAGTCGGCCGTGTCGATCCCCGCGACGGTCGTGCGGCGACCCGAGGGCAACACCACGACCTCGTCGCCGACGCTGACGACGCCGGACGCGACCTGCCCCGCGTACCCGCGGTAGTCGCGGTAGCGCTCGTCGGCCGCGGCCTGCGGCCGGATGACGACCTGGACGGGGAAGCGGAACGACTCGGTCTCCGGGTCGTCACCCGTCGGCAGCTCCTCGAGGAGCTCCAGCAGGCTCGGGCCGTCGTACCAGGGCGTGCTCGCGCTCGACCGGTCCACGACGTTGTCGCCGACGAGGGCCGAGACGGGGATCGTGTGGACGTCGCCGACGCCGAGCGACGTCGCCGCCGCGCGGATGTCCGCGGCGAGCTCCGCGTAGCGGGCCTCGCTGTAGTCGACGAGGTCGATCTTGTTCACCGCGACGACCACGTGCGGCACGCGCAGGAGGCTCGCGACCGCGAGGTGCCGGCGCGTCTGCTCCAGCAGGCCCTTGCGCGCGTCGACGAGCAGCACGACGACGTCCGCCGTCGAGGCGCCCGTCACGGTGTTGCGCGTGTACTGCACGTGCCCGGGGCAGTCCGCGAGGATGAACGACCGGCGCGCGGTCGCGAAGTACCGGTACGCGACGTCGATCGTGATGCCCTGCTCGCGCTCGGCGCGCAGGCCGTCGGTGAGCAGCGCGAGGTCCGCCGTCTCGAGGCCGCGGTCGCGCGAGACGCGCTCGACGGCGTCGAGCTGGTCGGCGAGCACGGACTTGGAGTCGAACAGCAGGCGGCCCACGAGCGTGGACTTGCCGTCGTCGACGGACCCGGCGGTCGCGAGGCGCAGGAGCGTGCCGCGGCGCGTGTCGTCGAGCGGCACGGACTCGCCCTCGACGGTGCTGGTCTGGGTGCCCATCAGAAGTACCCCTCCTTCTTGCGGTCCTCCATGGCGGCCTCGGAGAGGCGGTCGTCGGCGCGGGTCGCGCCGCGCTCGGTGATGCGCGTCGCGGCGACCTCGGCGATGACGTCCTCGACGCCGGCGGCGTCCGAGCGCACGGCACCCGTGCAGGACATGTCTCCCACCGTGCGGTAGCGCACGGTCTCGGTGCGCACGGACGCGGCCTCGGCGTCGGTGCGGGGCGCGGAGTACGGCCCGACGGCGAGCAGCATGCCGTCGCGGTCGAACACCTCGCGCTCGTGCGCGTAGTAGAGCGCGGGCAGCTCGATGCGCTCACGCGCGATGTACCGCCACACGTCGAGCTCGGTCCAGTTCGACAGCGGGAACACGCGCACGTGCTCGCCCGGCCGGTGGCGCCCGTTGTAGAGGTTCCACAGCTCCGGGCGCTGGTTGCGCGGGTCCCACTGGCCGAACTCGTCGCGCAGCGAGAACACGCGCTCCTTGGCACGCGCCTTCTCCTCGTCGCGGCGCCCGCCGCCGAACACGGCGTCGAACCGGTGGTCCGAGATCGCGTCGAGCAGCGGCTGCGTCTGGAGCGGGTTGCGCGTCCCGTCGGCGCGCTCGCGCAGCCGGCCGTCGTCGATGTAGTCCTGCACGCGCGCGACCTCGAGCCGCAGGCCCAGGCGCTGCGCCGTCGCGTCGCGGTAGGCGAGCACCTCGGGGAAGTTGTGGCCCGTGTCCACGTGCAGCACGGGGAACGGCACCGGGCCGGGCGCGAACGCCTTGACGGCGAGGTGCAGCATCACCACGGAGTCCTTGCCGCCGCTGAACAGCAGCACCGGGCGCTCGAACTCGGCCACCACCTCACGGATGATGTGGATGCCCTCGCTCTCGAGCGCGTCGAGCTGCGTGAGGCGGCGCGCGCCGGGCAGGGCCGCGGTCGGGGTCGGCGCCGCGTCCGGGGTGGAAGGTCCCGCGGACGGCGCGTCGGTCGTCAGGTCGATGGTCGTCATGCCCGTCCTCATACGTGGAGTCCGCACTCCGTCTTGTCGAGCCCGGCCCAGCGGCCGGCCCGAGGGTCCTCGCCCGGCGCGACGCGCCGGGTGCACGGCTGGCAGCCGATCGACGGGTAGCCGTCGTTCAGCAGCGGGTTGAGGGTCACCTGGTGCCGGGTCGCGTACGCGAGCAGGTCGTCGAACGACCAGGCCGCGAGCGGGTTGATCTTCACGAGCCCGTTCTTCTCGTCGAACGTGACGAGCGGCGTGCGCGTCCGCGTCGGCGCCTCGTCGCGGCGCACGCCGGTGACCCACACCTCGTAGCCGGCGAGCGTGCGGTGCAGCGGCTCGACCTTGCGCATCTGGCAGCACAGGCCCGGGTCGCGCGCGAAGAGGTCCTTACCGTGCGCGGCGTCCTGCTCGGCGACGGTGAGCTCGGGGCGCACGTCGACGATCGTCACGTCCAGCTGCTGCTCGACCGCGTCGCGCGTCCCCACCGTCTCGGCGAAGTGGTAGCCCGTGTCGAGGAACAGCACGTCCACCCACGGGATCTGCGCCGCGACGACGTGGGGGAGCACCGCGTCCGCCATCGAGCACGCGACCGCGACTGACGTGCCGAACTCGCGCGCCGCCCAGGCGACGACCTGCTCGGCCGTGGCCTCGTCGTCCGCCCCGATGCCGGAGCCCGCGAGCTCGGCCGCGCCGCGCCGCGCGATCTCGCGCAGCTCGTCGAGCGACCGCTTGGGCCGGCCGTGCCGCGCGCGCTCGGCGTGGTGCGCGGCCTTCGCAGCCTCGCGCTGCTCGGTGCGGGCCCGCGCGGCGGCGCGCAGCGCGGCCAACGGGTCGGTCGTGCCCGGCACGGTCGTCGTGGTGGCCTGGTCCTCGCTCACTGCAGCGCCTCCTCGTCGGCCCGGTGCGCCCACTCGGCGAACGTCTCGGTCCCGGTCTTGTCCGCCTCGTACCGGCGCACGACCCGCTCGACGTAGTCCGGCAGGTCGGCGGCCGTGACCTTGAGCCCGCGCACCGTGCGGCCCATGCCCGCGACCTCGCGGTCCTGCGAGGCGAGCCCGCCGCCGAGGTGGACCTGGAAGCCCGGGACCTGCTCGCCGGCGTCGTCCATGACGAGCTGGCCCTTGAGCCCGATGTCCGCCGTCTGGATGCGTGCGCACGAGTTGGGGCACCCGTTGACGTGCAGCGTCACGGGACGCATCTGCGACAGGTCGCCGAGCCGCTTCTCGAGCTCGTCGATGGTCGTGGTCGCGGTGTCCTTGGTGTCGACGATCGCGAGCTTGCAGTACTCGATGCCCGTGCACGCGATCGTGCTGCGGCGGAACGGGCTCGGGTTCGCGTCGAGCCCGTTCTCCTTGAGCGTCGACACGACGTGCTCCACGTGCTCGTCGGGCACGTCCAGCACGAGGAGCTTCTGGTGCGGGGTGAGCCGCACGCGGCGCGAGCCGACGGACTCGGCGAGGTCCGCGACGCGTCCGAGGATCGTGCCCGACACGCGCCCCACGTACGGGGCCGCGCCGACGTAGTTGAGCCCGTCCTTCTGCTTGTGCACGCCCACGTGGTCCCCCGGGACGGGCGGCTTCGGCGCGGGCGGGCCGTCGGGCAGCCGGTAGCCGAGGTACTCGGTCTCCAGCACCTCGCGGAACCGCTCGGGGCCCCAGTCGGCGAGCAGGAACTTCAGGCGCGCCTTGTTGCGCAGGCGCCGGTACCCGTAGTCGCGGAAGATCTGCACCACGCCGTGCCAGACGTCGGGCACCTGCTCCTCGGTGGCGAAGACGCCCAGGCGCTCGCCGAGGCGCGGGTTCGCGGACAGGCCGCCGCCGACCCACACGTCGAACCCGACGCCGAGCTCGGGGTGGCGGTGCGCGACGAACGCGACGTCGTTGATCTCGTGCACGACGTCCTGGCTCGGGTGCCCGGTGAGCGCCGTCTTGAACTTGCGGGGCAGGTTCGCGAGCTCGGGGACGCCGATGTAGCGGCGCGTGATCTCGGCGATCGCCGCGCTCGGGTCGATGAGCTCGTCGGCCGCGATCCCCGCGACGGGGCTGCCGAGCACGACGCGCGGGACGTCGCCGCACGCCTCGGTCGTCTGCAGGCCCACGGCCTCCAGGCGGCGCCAGATCTCGGGGACGTCCTCGACCTCGACCCAGTGCAGCTGGATGTTCTGGCGGTCGGTGATGTCGGCGGAGTCGCGGCCGAACTCCTTCGAGATGTCCGCGATGACGCGCAGCTGCTCGGTCGTCAGGGCCCCGCCGTCGATGCGGACCCGGAGCATGAAGTACCGGTCCTCGAGCTCGTGCGGCTCGAGCGTCGCCGTCTTGCCGCCGTCGATCCCGGGCTTGCGCTGCGTGTACAGCCCCCACCAGCGGAAGCGCCCGTGCAGGTCGTCGCCGGGGATGGAGTCGAAGCCGTCGCGCGCGTAGATCGTCTCGATGCGCTCGCGGACGGACAGGCCGCCGTCCTCCTGCTTCCACTTCTCGTTCGCGTTGAGCGGCTCGGTGCCGTCGACCTTCCACTGCCCGTGCGGTCGGGCGGCCCGCGCGGGTCGGGCGGGCGCGTCCGTGCGCGCGGGGCGGCCGGCGGTCCGTCGTGCGGGCCGGCCGGGCGGAGCGGCGCCGTCCGTGGCCTCGGGCGCAGTCGTTGCCTGCGTCATCGGGTTCCTCGTGTCCTCGTTCGGGTGCGGGGACGCGCGACGGCGAGCGCTCAGCGAGGGTGCGAGGGGCTGAGGACCGACGGCGCGCGCCGGTTCTCAGAGTTCTCCAGGGGAGGGGGCGAGCCGGGGCTCGCGCTGAGTCGGGCGCGGTTCAGCGACAACAGCTGAGACACGTGTGCGCGCACGCCGGCATCCCGTGACGCGAGGTCACGAGGAGGGTGCGGGCTGCCGTGGTCATGCCGAGAACCATAGCCGCGGCCCGCGCGCGTGGACACCCCTGGTCCGCATGGTGGGAAACCGGAAATTCTAGACTCTTTCGATCCAGTTTGTCGATCCTGCCGTGACCTGCGAAGGCGCTGTCCGTCGCGTCCGGGCGCGGGGCCCACTGCATGTCAGGACGTCCGTCCGGCACCGGGGCGCATCTCACTTTGTGCAAACTTTCACGACGGGGGCGTCAGCAAATACCATGTCCCCATGGAGATCCTCTACAACGTCTTCCTCACGCTGCACTTCGTCGGCTGGGCCGTCGTCCTCGGCGGCTACCTCGCGTCGCTGCGCACGCCGGGCCTCTACACGGGCGTGCTCCACGGCGCGCTCACCGCGCTCGTCGCGGGCATCGCCATGGTGGGCGTCGGCGAGGCGTCGGTCTGGGAGACCTGGCCGAATGGCGGCCCGGACATGGCCAAGATCGCCGTGAAGCTCACGGTCGCGCTCGTGATCTCCGTGCTCGCGTTCGTCGCGAAGCGCCAGGGGAGCAAGGCGGCCGACGGTGCCGTCGCGCCGGGTCTCAAGCACGCGATCGGCGGGCTCACCCTGGTCAACATCCTCGTCGCCGTCTTCTGGAACTGATCCCTTCCGACCCGTGCGGCCCGTCGACGCTCCTGCGTCGGCGGGCCGTCGTCGTCCCGGCCGGGACCGTTGACGCGGAACTAGGTGCATGGTCCACTAGTCGCATGGTCCTTCGCTATCTCGTGCTCGGGCTCCTCACCCTCCGGCCGATGACCGGCTACGACCTCAAGCGCGCGTTCGACTCGTCCGTGCGCCACTTCTGGGCGGCCGACCGCTCGCAGCTCTACCGGACCCTCGCCGCGATCGTCGATGCCGGGCTCGCGGAGGTCGAGGTGGTGCCGCAGGAGAGCTACCCCGACCGCAAGGTCCACACGATCACCGACGCGGGCCGCGCGGCCCTGCGCGACTGGCTCGGATCGCCGCTCGAGGCGGAGGACTCGCGCGAGCCGTTCCTCGGGCGGCTGTTCTTCGCCGACCAGGTCGACGACGCGGAGGTCGCCGCGCTCCTCGCGGCACGCCGCGCGCAGGCGGAGGAGACGCTCGCCGCGCTGACCGCCGAGGAGGAGCGGGTCGCCGCGGTCCTCGCCGGCGGCGGACCCGACGCCGACCGCGTCCGGGGCACGCGGGGGCTCGCCCTGCGGCTCGCGACGCTGCGGCACGGGCTCGCGCACGCACGCACCGAGCTCGCGTGGCTCGCCGAGACCGAGCGCGAGGTGCTCGCGTGAGCCTGCCGGACGCCGTCGTGCACCACCCCGCCCGACGGACCGGCGCGGCCGCCACGGAGCGCACGTCCGTCGTCCTGCTGCACGGGGGCAACGTCGCGTCGTGGATGTGGCAGCCGCAGGTCGAGGCGCTCGACGACCTCGACGTGTGGACGCCCGACCTGCTCGGCTTCGGCACTCGCGCGGGCGAGGTCCCGGCGTCGCTCGACGCGGTCGCCGACGACGTCGCCGCGACCGTCGCGGGGATCCCCGCCGAGCACGAGGTGCACGTCGTCGGGCTGTCGTTCGGCGGGGTCGTCGCCCTGCGCCTCGCGGCGCGGCACCCGGGCCTCGTCCGCTCCGTCCTCGCCTCGGGCGCCGTGCTCGACGGCGTGCACGGCCTCGCCGGGGCGCTCGGCCGCGCGCAGCTCCGGGTCTGGGACCGGCCCTGGTACTGGCGCGCGCAGGCGCGAGCCACGGGCGTCCCCGCCGACGCGCGGGACCTCTTCGTGCGCTCGGGCCTCGCGATCCGCCGCGCGACCATGGAGCGCATCGTGGCCGATGCCTACGGCGGGTGCTGGCCGGACGGGATCGAACGGTCCGGAGCACGCGTGCTCGCCGTCGCGGGCGGAAAGGACGTGCGTGCCGCGCGCGGCGCCCTGGCGACCGTGCGGCGCCGCCTGCCGGACGCCGTCGTGCGCCTCGCGCCCGGGATGCACCACCAGTGGAGCGCCGAGGACCCCGACCTGTTCAGCGCGATGATCCGGTCGTGGGTGCTCGACGGCGTCGCGCACCCGCGGCTCGTGCCGCTCCCGGGACGTGCGCGCGGCCGCTGACGTGCGAGGGTTGCCCTCGTGAGCGTCGGTGGAGAGGTCCTCGTCGGGCTGGCGATCCTCGTCGGGCTGGTCGGGATCGTCGTGCAGGTCCTGCCCGGGAACGTCCTCGTGCTCGGGGCGGTCCTCGTGTGGGCGGTCGTCACGGGCGGCACGGCGGCGTGGGTCGTCTTCGCCGTGGCGGCCCTCTTCGTGGTGGCGGCGGAGGTCGCGCAGTACGTGCTCGCGGGTCGGCACATGCGCCGCGCCGAGGTCCCGTGGTCGACCCTCGTGTGGGGCGGGGTCGCGGGGGTGGTCGGGTTCTTCGTCATCCCCGTGATCGGGCTCTTCATCGGGTTCGTGCTCGCCGTGTTCGTCGCCGAGCTCCTGCGCCGCCGCGACCGACGCGCCGCGTGGCGCGCGACCGTCGCCGCGATGCAGGCCACCGGCATCACGGTCCTCGTCCAGCTCCTGGGTGGCCTGCTCGCCGCCGCGACCTGGGGCGTCGGGCTCGCGATCACCTGACCCGGCGGCTCAGCCGGGCAGCTCCATGACGTACAGCGTGTTGCCGTCGACGTCGCGCAGCGCGAACATCGGCGGCACGCCCTCCCAGCGCAGGAGCTCGCCCGTGTCCGCACCGGCCTCGCCGAGCGCCGCGTGGTCGGCGGCCGCGTCGGAGGTCGTGAGCCGGATCCCGGTGTCGACGCCCGCGGGGAAGCCGTCGCCGGCCGCGACGAGGGCGAGCGACGTCGCGGCTCCCGGGGGCGCGACCTCGACCCACCGGAACCCCTCCTGGAGCTCACCGTCCATGCGGACCTCGAGCCCGAGCGTCCCGGTGTAGAACGCGAGCGCGCGGTCCTGGTCGGCGACCGGGACCGCGACGGTGTGCACGCCCGTGAGGCGGGTCGTCGTCATGGTGTCTCCTTCGACAGGGCGGGGCGTGCCGCCCGGACGGGCGGTCACGAACGGCAGACCGCCCGGGGTGGCGCGACTCATCGGCCGATCGGCGCCGGGTGTGGGCGCGGGCGCCTAGGCTGGAGGGGCTATGGCTTCGCTCTTCGAGAACCTCCCGCTGCCCGGCCTCGACACGCTGTTCGACGGCCCGCGCGTCGACCACGGCGGCGAGTCCCGCCTCCCGCGGACCGCGCCGCGCTGGACCGACGACCCGGCCGTGCCCGACGGCGCGGGCTCGCCGGTCGGGGACGCCGCGGCGGGCGGGACGACCGCGCCGGGCGACGGCGCGCCGTCGGGCACGGGGGAGCGACGCGGCAGGTACGCCCACCTCGACCCCGACGCGCTGCTCGACGGGCTCAACCCGCAGCAGCGCGAGGCCGTCGTGCACGCGGGCGGGCCGCTGCTCATCGTCGCGGGCGCCGGGTCGGGCAAGACGCGCGTGCTCACGCACCGCATCGCGCACCTGCTCGCCACGGGCCGGGCGCGCGCGGGCCAGATCCTCGCGATCACGTTCACCAACAAGGCCGCAGCCGAGATGCGCGAGCGCGTCGAGGCGCTCGTCGGGCCGTCCGCGCGCACCATGTGGGTCTCCACGTTCCACTCGGCGTGCGTGCGCATCCTGCGGCGCGAGGCCAAGACGCTCGGGCTGCGGTCGAGCTTCTCCATCTACGACGCCGCGGACTCCCAGCGGCTCATCACCCTCGTCACGCGCGAGCTCGACCTGGACCCAAAGAAGTACCCGGCGCGCTCGCTCGCGAACAAGATCTCGGACCTCAAGAACGAGCTCGTCGACCCCGAGACGTACGCGCGCGACTCCGGCGCGCACGCGACCGACGAGGGTCTCGCGGCTCGCGGCGCGAGCGTCCCCGAGTTCGACCAGGTGCTCGCCGACGTCTACACGCGCTACCAGGCCCGTCTCGTCGCGGCCAGCGCGCTCGACTTCGACGACATCATCATGACCACGGTCAACCTGCTCCAGGCGTTCCCCGCGGTCGCCGAGCACTACCGCCGCCGGTTCCGCCACGTGCTCGTCGACGAGTACCAGGACACCAACCACGCCCAGTACGTGCTCGTGCGCGAGCTCGCGGGCGTGGGCGAGGACTCCGCCGCGACCGACGCCGCGACGAGCGGGACGGGCGAGGCGCAGGTCCCGGCGCTCGACCCGGCCGAGCTCACCGTCGTCGGCGACGCCGACCAGTCGATCTACGCGTTCCGCGGCGCGACGATCCGCAACATCCTCGAGTTCGAGGCCGACTACCCGGACGCCCGCACCATCCTGCTCGAGCAGAACTACCGCTCGACCCAGAACATCCTCTCGGCCGCCAACGCCGTCATCTCGCGCAACCCCGACCGCAAGCCCAAGCGCCTGTGGACCGACTCGGGCGCGGGCGCGAAGGTCATCGGCTACGTCGCGGACAACGAGCACGAGGAGGCGCGGTTCGTCGCGGAGGAGATCGACCGCCTCGGCGACACCGAGGGCGTGCGTCCCGGCGACGTCGCGGTGTTCTACCGCACCAACGCGCAGTCCCGCGCGCTCGAGGAGGTGCTCATCCGCGTCGGCCTCCCGTACAAGGTCGTGGGCGGCACGCGCTTCTACGAGCGGCGCGAGGTCAAGGACGCCGTCGCGTACCTGCGGGCGATCGACAACCTCGACGACGACGTCAACCTGCGGCGCGTGCTCAACGTCCCCAAGCGCGGGCTCGGCGACCGGGCGGAGGGCGCGGTCGCGGCACTCGCGGACCGCGAGCGCATCTCGTTCGGCGCGGCGCTCGACCGCATCGACGAGATCCCGGGCCTGACGAACCGCACGCTCAACCCGCTGCGCGCGTTCGTCGAGCTCATGACGGGCCTGCGCGAGCTCGCGGACTCCGGCGCGACCCCGGCCGAGATCCTCGGCGCCGTCCTCGACCGCACGGGCTACCTCGCCGAGCTGCGCGCGAGCGACGACCCGCAGGACGCGACGCGCGTCGAGAACCTCGCGGAGCTCCACGCCGTCGCGACCGAGTTCACCGAGCTCGAGCCCGAGGGCACGCTGTCCGACTTCCTCGAGCGCGTGTCCCTCGTGGCGGACGCCGACCAGATCCCCGCCGAGGACGTCGCCGACGGCGCGAGCGAGGCCGAGGAGAAGGAGGACCCGGGGGTCGTCACGCTCATGACGCTCCACACGGCGAAGGGCCTCGAGTTCCCCGTCGTGTTCCTCACCGGCATGGAGGACGGCACGTTCCCGCACATGCGGTCCCTGCACGACGACGCCGAGCTCGCCGAGGAGCGCCGCCTCGCCTACGTGGGCATCACCCGCGCGCGCGAGCGCCTCTACGTCTCGCGGTCCGCGGTGCGGTCCGCGTGGGGCATGGCGAACGAGTTCCCGCCCAGCCGGTTCCTCGAGGAGATCCCCGAGGAGCTGTGGGACTGGCGACGGCGCGAGTCGTCGATGGCGACCCTGCGGGCGGGCGGGTCGGTCTGGGGCCGCGGCTCGTCGTCGGGCTCGTGGTCCGGTGCGCGGTCCGGGCCGTGGTCGGGGTCGCGGGCAGGTGCCGACGGCGACGGATCTGCCCCTCGTGGCCCTCGTTCCTCGGGGTCCTCGCGCCAGGCCCGCCGCGACCCGGCGTCGACCACCTCTGCGCGCTCTTCCTTCGGCTCGGCGTCCGGAGGGGCGACGTTCGGGTCGGCGACGCCGCGGGCCGACGGGGACGTGCCGAACCTCGCCGTCGGGGACAAGGTGACGCACGACGCGTACGGGCTCGGGACGGTCGTCGCGCTCGAGGGCGCCGGGCCGAACGCCGTGGCGAAGATCGACTTCGGCGCGGACGGGACGAAGCGGCTGCTGCTGCGGTACTCGCCCGTCACCAAGCTCTGACGCTCAGCCGAGGCTGCCGACGGTGCCGAGCCAGATGTAGGCGGAGTAGAACGCGCCCGCGACCACGGCCGTGCCCGCGACGGTGACGACGACCGGCCACGTGCCGCGGACGCGGCGCGCGAGCATCGCGGCGAGCAGGACGAGCGACGCGACGCCGGCGACCACCCAGTAGGTCGCGCCGGTGTGCTCGGCGACGGTCAGGAGGCCGTACGTGCCCTCGCCGACCCCGATCCCGGCGAGGAGCGCCGTCGCGAGGGCGGCGCGCACGCCCTGGGTCCGCAGCCACGCCGCGGCGACGCCGACGAACGGGCCCGCGACGACGCCGACCAGCCCGAACAGCAGCGGGTGGTACACGAAGCCGCGGAGGTCGGCGGCCACGGTGTACCCGAGCACGAGGAGCACGAAGCTCGCGGCCCCGAGCACCGCGGCGTGCCACGTCCGGGCGCGGGGTGCGCCCGCGAACCACGCCACGAGCAGCACCGTGAGCAGGGTCCACCCGCTCGACGAGTTGGCGAACGGGCTCGCGGCGTCCGGCAGGAAGCCCTGCGCGTACGACGTGAGGCCGCCCAGCAGGAACGACGCGGCGACGACGACGAGGGCGCGCACCGCGGTGCGGGCCGCTCCGTCGGCCGGTACGGGTCGGCTCGGCGCGGACGAGGGGAGGGCGGCGGAGGCCGTGCGGGCGGCGGGTTCGGTGGCGGGCACGGAGCCACGCTAGGTCGCCGCACGAGCGCCGTCGTCCGACCGTCGCCCGACCTGGGGCGCACGAGCGTCCACCCGTGGTCGGAGTCGAGGGTCGCGCATATCGATCATCGTTGTTATCGTTTCTCGATGTTATCGATCGTCGATACGCGACGATCCGCGACCCCAGGAGGAACGGTGCCCGCCACCGAACGCCAGCGCTTCTCGTTCGTCGAGCTCGACCGGACCGACGTCGTGGTGACGTACGTCGTCGCCGCGCTCGTCGTGGTCGGCTCCGCCGTCGCCGTGGTGCGGCGCGTCGCCGAGCTCCTCGGGGGCGGGCCCGTCCCGGTGCGGATCGAGCTCACGGGCGACGAGACGCTGCGCGCACCCCTCGGGCCGGGCGGCGCGGACGTCCCGGCCACGGCGGGATCGGTCGTCGTCGAGGTGCCGCACCTGCCCGGCCTCGCGACGGGCGTCGCGCTGCTCGAGGCGGTGCTCGTGCCCGCGGCGTACGGCGTCACCGCGGTGTGCCTCGCGCTGTTCTGCCGGCGCGTGGTGCGCGGGGCGGCGTTCACGGCCGGGACCACGCGGCTCGTGCTCGTGTCGTGCGTCGCGCTGGTCGTGGCGTGGCTCGTCCAGGTCGGCGCGACGACGGCCGTCGGCGACGCGGCGCGCGCCGCCCTCGGCGGGGCGGAGGCGGACCCCGGCGCCGTGTTCGTGGCGTCGTTCCCCCTCGGGCTCCTCCTCGTCGCGATCGCGCTCGGCGCGGTCGCGGGTGCGATGCGCGTGGGGGAGCGGGTCCAGCGCGAGACCGAGGGGCTCGTCTGATGCCGCCCGAGGAGGAGGCCGGCCGGGTCCACTGCCGGCTCGACGAGCTCCTCGAGGAGCGCGGCATGACGCTCAGCCGGCTCGCCGAGCTCGTCGGCGTCACGGTCGTGAACCTCTCGGTGCTCAAGAACGACCGCGCGCGGGCCGTCCGCTTCTCGACCCTGACCGCGATCTGCGACGCGCTCGGCTGCGAGATCGGCGACCTGCTGGTCCTGCGACCGCACGCGTAGCGCCGGCCCCTCGCGCGTGCCTCGCGCGTCCGGCGAAGGAGCGCGCGAGGCCCGGGCTCAGGACGCGGTGCGGTGCTCCGTCGCGAGCGCGGTGCGCAGGCCGTCGAGGTCGCTGCCCGCCTCGGCGAGCGCCGCGACCAGGGCGCGGTGCGCCGTCGTCCCGTCCGCACGGACGAGGGCGAGGAGCACGTGACCGGAGTCGATGGACCGCGAGCCCACGCGGACCGCCTCGCGCAGCGAGAGCTCGAGCGTCTTCTTCGCCTCCTTCGTGAACGGCAGGTGCCCGCGACGGGCGTGCCGGCGCCGGTCGAGCGCGCCCGCGCCGAACGCGGCGTCCGTCCGCGCGCGGACCGCGTCGAGGTCGATCCCGAGCGATGCGAGCGCGGGGCCGTCGAGGTCGTCGCGGGCCCCGGGTGCGGCGGCGTGCCGGTCGACCGCGTCGGGCGTGACCCCGACGGCGGCGAGGGCGCTGGCGGCGACGCCGCCCGGCTGGTGGGCGAGGGCGAGGAGCAGGTGGACGGCGTCGATGGCGTCGTCGCCGCGCTCGCGCGCGTGCGTCTGGGCCTCGACGACCGTCGCCCGCGCGTCGCCGGAGAAGCGTTCGAACATGTCATGACCTCCTGGTGCTACGGGACGCCGCGTACTTCTTGTGCACGGCCTGCCGGGTCACGCCGAGCCGGTCCGCGATCTCCTGCCACGACCAGCCCAGCGAGCGCGCGTTCTCGACCTGCAGCGCCTCGAGGCGCTCGGCGAGCACGCGCAGCGACCGCACGGCGCGCAGACCCACGTCCGGGTCGGTGCTGCTCGCGGCGTCCATGTCGACGGGTTCCATGGCTGTCAATCTAGGTTGACGGCGCCTTCGTGTCAACCAGTGTTGACGAACGGTGCCGGGGCGGGTCCCGGACGGCGCGCGCGGTCCACTAGGGTCGTGGCGCCGCGCCGGCGTCCGAGGGCGCAGGGGGCACACCGACGACCACGGAAGAGGACACGATGCAGCAGCGGTCCGACGCGCCCGGGGGACGCGCACGGCGCGCGCTCCTGGCGCTCACGGCGTGCGTGACGGCGGCGACGCTCGTCGCCGGGTGCGGGACGACGACCAGCCCCGAGGAGCCCGGCGAGACGTCGGCGTCCGAGGGCGCGGTGGCGCCCACCCGGTCCACGGACCCCACGCCGGTCGTGGTCGAGGGCCACGTGCGCGGCGTGGACGTCGAGGCGAGGGTCGGGCCGGTCGCCGTGGACGGCGACCTCGCGGTGCTCCGCGTCGAGGTCGAGGCCACCGGCGGCGACGAGGCGGTCATGGCCGGGTTCGTGTTCGCCAACCGGGCGCTCACCCAGGAGGACTCGTTCGACGGCGTGCGGCTCGTCGACCTGGAGGCCGGCGTCGTGCGGGAGGCGGCACGGACCGCGGACGGGGCCGCGCTCGCGTCGATGGGCGAGGAGTACATGCTCTCGCCCGGCCGTGAGCCCGTCGTCGGGCACGTCGCGTTCGACGCCCCGCCCACGGCCACCACCTCCGTGCTCGTCCCGGCCGTCGGCCTCGTCGAGGACGTGCCCGTCGTCGAGGCGGCGGACGCGGACGGCCTCACCGTCCCGGTCGCGGAGCTCTCGTCGGGCGACCTCGCGGGCGTCGTCGCTCCCTCCGCCTACCTCGAGACGTTCAGCACCACGGCCGGCGACGCCGTGCGCACGCGCGACGCGCACGACGTGGTCAGCGTCGTGGTCGACTCCGACGTCCTCTTCGACGTCGACTCCGCCATGATCGGGCCGGGCGCGGACGAGGCGCTCGACGCGGTCGTCGCGCAGCTCTCGCTCGCGGCCGACGGCGAGCTCGTCGTCGTCGGGCACACCGACGACCAGGGCGAGGAGGCCGCGAACCAGGAGCTCTCGGAGCGGCGCGCCCGGGCCGTCGCGGACCGGTTGGCCGAGATCGCCGACCTGGGGCGGTTCGACGTCCGGGTCGAGGGTCGGGGCGAGAGCGAGCCCCTCACGACGGAGGCGACCGACGAGGCGCGCGCGCTCAACCGCCGCGTGACCGTCGAGTTCACGCCCGCCACCGACGCCGCGACGGTCCGGGCGCCCGCGGGCGACGGGCTCGTCCCGGCCGAGGGCCCGACGATCGAGGGCCTGGGCGGCGCCGTCGTCCTGCACGGCGACGGCGTCGGCGGGGTGCAACGCCTGCACGTCGAGCTGCTCGGGGTGCGGCGCGTCGGCGGATACCTCGTGGGCGAGCTCGCCGTGCGCAACGACGGCGCCGAGCAGGCGTCCTTCGTCAGCGTCCTCGGCTCCGTCCGCGACGGCCGGGGCGACCTCGGCCTGGGCCTGCTCGGCGCGAGCAACGTGACCCTGCTCGACGGCGGGGTGCGGGTCTATCCCGTGGACTACCTCGTCGACGAGGACCTCTACGAGATCTCGGCCCGGAACGTCCTCGCGGACGCCGCGGTCGGCTCGCTGGCGTCGGGGACGACGTCGGTCGTCAGCGTGGTCTGGCCCGACCGGGGTTCCGACACGGTCGTCGTCGACGTGCCCGAGGGGTCGACGTCCGTCACGGACGGCAGCACGCCCATCCGGTTCGTGGACGTCCCGGTCTCGGGCTGAGCCCCCGCGGGGCGCGCTCCGCTGCCGGAGGGCTGCGGCCGCGTGACGAACGAAACACGCGTCGTCGGCGGCCGGGGGTCGGCCCGCGATAGGAGCGCTCGGCTTCGCGGGCTACCCTGTAGGGGGATGTCTTGATGTCGAGACATCGGTCATGCCGCACACGGCGCATCAGACGGAAGGACGCAGCAGGGTGGACCTGTTCGAATACCAGGCGCGCGACATCTTCGAGAAGCACGGCGTGCCCGTGCTGGGCGGGGTCGTCGCGACGACGCCCGAGGAGGCCCGCGCGGGCGCTGAGAAGCTCGGCGGCGGCACCGTGGTCGTCAAGGCCCAGGTGAAGACCGGCGGCCGCGGCAAGGCCGGCGGCGTCAAGCTCGCCCACTCGCCCGAGGAGGCCGCCGAGAAGGCGTCCGAGATCCTCGGCATGGACATCAAGGGCCACACGGTCCACCGCGTGATGATCGCGCAGGGCGCCAAGATCGCCGAGGAGTTCTACTTCTCGGTGCTGCTGGACCGCTCGAACCGCAACTACCTCGCCATGTGCTCCGTCGAGGGCGGCATGGAGATCGAGCAGCTCGCGGTCGAGCGTCCCGAGGCGCTCGCGAAGGTCGCCGTCGACCCGATCGTGGGCATCGACGAGGCGAAGGCGCGCGAGATCGTCGACGCCGCCGGCTTCGCCGAGGACCTCAAGGCCCCGGTCGCGGCGGTCGTCCAGAAGCTGTGGACCGTGTTCACGGCCGAGGACGCGACGCTCGTCGAGGTGAACCCGCTCGTCCGCACCGAGGACGGCTCGATCGTCGCGCTCGACGGCAAGGTCACGCTCGACGACAACGCGTCGGAGGTCCGGCACCCCGACCACGCCGCGCTCGAGGACAAGGAGTCGACCGACCCGCTCGAGGCCAAGGCGAAGGCGAACGGCCTCAACTACGTCAAGCTCGACGGCGAGGTCGGCATCATCGGCAACGGCGCCGGGCTCGTCATGAGCACGCTCGACGTCGTCGCGTACGCGGGCGAGAAGCACGGCGGCGTGAAGCCCGCCAACTTCCTCGACATCGGCGGCGGCGCCAACGCGCAGGTCATGGCGAACGGCCTGGACGTCATCCTGGGCGACCCGCAGGTCAAGTCGGTGTTCGTCAACGTCTTCGGCGGCATCACCGCGTGCGACGAGGTCGCCAAGGGCATCGTCGGCGCGCTCGAGATCCTCGGCGACGAGGCCTCGAAGCCGCTCGTCGTGCGCCTCGACGGCAACAACGTGGACCTCGGTCGCGCGATCCTGCGCGAGGCGAACCACCCGCTCGTGACCCTCGCCGAGACCATGGACGGCGGGGCCGACAAGGCTGCCGAGCTGGCCAACGCCTGATCGCCCGAAGACGCGGAAAGCTGAGACAGAGAACACCATGTCGATCTACCTGAACTCCGACTCCAAGATCATCGTCCAGGGCATCACCGGCGGGATGGGTGCCAAGCACACCGCCCTCATGCTCGACTCGGGCGCGCAGATCGTCGGCGGCGTCAACGCGCGCAAGGCCGGCACGACCGTCACGCACAAGGACCACGAGGGCAACGACGTCACGCTGCCCGTGTTCGGCACGGTCGCCGAGGCGATGGCCGAGACGGGCGCGAACGTGTCCGTCCTGTTCGTCCCGCCGGCGTTCACCAAGGACGCCGCGATCGAGGCGATCGACGCCGAGATGCCGCTCATCGTCGTCATCACCGAGGGCGTGCCCGTCCAGGACACGGCCGAGGTCTGGGCCTACCTCCAGGGCAAGAAGACGCGCATGATCGGCCCGAACTGCCCCGGCATCATCACGCCGGGCGAGTCGCTCGCCGGCATCACCCCGCACACCATCACGGGCAAGGGCCCGGTCGGTCTCGTGTCGAAGTCGGGCACGCTGACCTACCAGATGATGTACGAGCTCAAGGACCTCGGGTTCTCGACCGCCATCGGCATCGGCGGCGACCCGATCGTCGGCACCACGCACATCGACGCGCTCGAGGCGTTCGAGAACGACCCCGAGACCAAGGCGATCGTCATGATCGGCGAGATCGGCGGCGACGCCGAGGAGCGTGCCGCGGCCTACATCAAGGAGCACGTCACGAAGCCGGTCGTCGGCTACGTCGCGGGCTTCACCGCGCCCGAGGGCAAGACGATGGGCCACGCCGGCGCCATCGTCTCCGGCTCGGCGGGCACCGCCCAGGCGAAGAAGGAGGCCCTGGAGGCCGTCGGCGTGAAGGTCGGCAAGACGCCGTCCGAGACCGCCGCGCTCCTGCGCGAGGTCCTCGCCTGACACCGGGGTCCGCGGCCGGCGCATGACGCCGGCGCCACCCGCACCCGACGCCCCGCGACCCTCCGGTCGCGGGGCGTCGTGCGTCCGGCACGGCGTCGCCGACCCCGGCGTCGTGGCCCTTGGCGTCGTGGCCCCCTGGCGTCGTGGCCACGGCCACGGGTGCGCAGCGCCCGGCGCGGGGGCATCGCGGGGCACGGGTAGTCTGGCGCGCCGGGGCGAATGTCACGAACCGACCTCCCGATCGACGACGATAGGCACCATGAGCACCACCAGCACGACGCGTGGTGCGCGCACGCGCACCGTGGACGGCAGCCCGGCACCAGCACCGGTGGTGGTCCGGCGCGGTCCCTCCGGGGTGCTGGCCGCGCTCCAGGCGTTCGTGCTGTCCCTCGCGGTCGTCGTTCTGCCGGGCGTCGTGGCCTTCCTCGGCTCGTCGAGCGGGACGTCGGAGGGCAGCGGGTGGGGCCAGTCGGTGACGATCGCCGCGGGCTTCTGGCTGCTCGGCCACGGTGTCCCGCTCGTCGCGAGCGGCACGACCGTCACGCTCGTCCCGCTCGGCCTCACCGCGCTCGCCCTGTTCTGCTGCTTCGCGTCCGCGCGCCGGTCCGCGTACACCTCGACCGCCGCGTGGGCCGCCGGGACGGCGACGTACGCGCTCGCGACGCTGGGCGTCGCGCTCCTCGCCGGCTCGACGCCGCCGTGGGGTCTCGGGGTCGCGGTCGCGGGCGGCGCGCTCGTGGGCGGGCTCGGCCTCGGGGCCGGGATCCTCGCGCGCCCGGACGCCCCGCTCGTCGGCGACCTCACGCAGCGGCTGGACCGCTGGGTGCCGCCGTCGCTGCGGCTCGGGCTCCGCGGCGGTCTGCTCGGCACGAGCCTCCTCGCGGGCGTGTCCGCCGTCGTGGTCGGAGCCTGGCTCGTGGCGGGGCGCGCGACGTCCGCGGACATCGTCGCCGGCCTCGTGCCCGGGACGATCGGGGGGATCGTGCTCGCGGTCGCGCAGCTCGCCGTGCTGCCCAACCTCGTCGCGTGGGCCGGGGCGTGGCTCGTCGGGCCGGGCTTCGCCGTCGGCGAGGGCAGCACGTTCGCGCCGACGGGCTCGCAGCCCGGCGCGCTGCCCGCGATCCCGCTCCTCGGGGCGCTGCCCGGCGACGACTGGACGAACCCCCTGACGCCGTGGGTGCCGGCCGTCGTCGTGGCGCTCGGCGTGGTGGCGGGGCTCTTCGTGCAGCGCCGGCTGCGCGACGTCACGGGCACCCACCCCGACGACGACGTGCCGTGGCTCGACGCGTGCCTCGCCGTCACGGGCACGGCGGTCGGCGTCGGGCTGCTCGCCGGGCTCGTGAGCTGGCTCGCGGGCGGCGCGGTCGGGCCCGGCCGGCTCGAGGTCGTCGGGGCCGACGCGCTCGTCGTGGGCGCGCTCGCCGCGGCCGAGATCGGCGGCGGCGCCGCGCTCGCGGTCCTCGCCGCCCGGCTCGACGTCCTCGGACGGCGCCGCACCGAGGACTGAGCGAGGGGCGCCCTCGGGTCAGGGCGACGTCGGCGCGGGCGCGGGGAACCAGCGCGCGAGCTTCTCCTCGAGGGCCTGCGTGCGCTCGACGTCGCAGCGCTTCTCCGCCGCGACCGTGATCGCGCCGTCGAGGCACTGCTGGTGGGCGAGCGCGACGTCCCACGTCACGAGCGTCGAGACCATCTGCAGCGCGAGCATCGCCGACAGCCCCACGCCGATGCCCAGCGCCGGGACGAGCGCGCCGCGCACACGCGCGCGCCACACGGTCAGGAGCGCGCGGATGCCCACGACGATCGCGCCGAGCGCGAGCGCGAGGCTCACCGCCTGCCACGGGAACGGCATCGTGCTCACGACGATCACGGCGAGCAGGAGCAGGCCGAAGTGCAGGGTGCGCCGCGTCGCCTGCCGAGCGAGCTCAGGGTCCGGCTCCGCGGGTTCCGGTGCGGGCGGGCGGCGGTCGGCGGGGGAGCCGTGCGGGGGCGGGGGCACGGGACCCGACGGGCCGTGCCCGGCGCCCGACGGGACCGGCGCGTCCGGACGCGAGCCGTCGTCCGGCGGCTGCGGCGACTCGGGGCGGGGCCGCCGCGGCGCGTCGGGACGGGGCGGTGCGTACGGGTTGCCCACGGGCGGCTCCTCGGTCGGTCGGGCGGCTCGCGGTACATTCTCCCATCGGACGCCGGGTGCCCGGGAGGGTGCCCGCCCGTCCCGCCCGACCGGCGCCCCGGCGCCGTGCGGGCGCCGCACCGACGCCGACCCACCCGACCGAAGCCCCGCAGGAGCACCGTGCAGACGCCGTCCGGCCACCCCGTCGAGTCCACCTCCGCAGCCCGCGTCGTCGTCCTCGTCTCGGGCGCGGGCAGCAACCTCGCGGCCATCCTCGCGGCGCACGACGACGCGGCGTACGGCGCGCGCGTCGTCGGCGTCGTGTCCGACAAGGCCGACGCGGGCGGGCTCGACCTCGCGCGCCGAGCGGGCGTCGCCGCCGTGACCGTCGCGCCCGGGGACTTCGTGGACCGGGCGGCGTGGAACGAGGCCGTCGCGCAGGCCGTCGACGTCTTCCGGCCGGACCTCGTCGTCCTCGCCGGGTTCATGCGGATCCTCGGGCCCGCGTTCGTCGGGCGCTTCGCGGGCCGCACCATCAACACCCACCCGGCGCTCCTGCCGTCGTTCCCGGGCGCGCACGGGGTCCGCGACGCCCTCGCGTACGGCGTGCGCGTCACAGGGTGCACCGTGCACGTCGTCGACGACGGCGTCGACACGGGCCCGATCATCGCCCAGATCGCGGTCCCGGTCGAGGACGGCGACGACGAGGAGTCGCTGCACGAGCGCATCAAGGTCGCCGAGCGGGCCCTGCTCGTCGAGACCGTCGGCCGCGTCGCGCGCGAGGGCATGCGCATCGAGGGTCGTCGCGTCGTGCTGGGCGGGGTGTCCTGACCGACTGAGGTCGGCACGTCCGTCCGAGATCGGCATTCCCGTCCGTGATCGGCGGTCCGGGCTGCCGATCTCGCGAGGGAGCGCCGATCTCACCGCTCGGCGGGCGGGCCGGCGTCGCGCGGCGCGAGCACCGCGAGGAGCTGGTAGGTCTCGCGGGGCGCGTCGGGGCTCGCGCGACCCTCGTCGACCGAGCGCGCGGACCAGCGCTCGACGAGCTCCTCGATCTCTCGCGTCATCGCCGACGCCTGGTCGGGCGTGAGCACGAGCGCGCTCAGCGCGAAGATGCGGTCCTCCCGGGGCGCGGTCCCGCTCCCACGGCGCAGCGTCTCCTCGACCCAGGCGAGCGCGGGGCGGACGACCTGGCGCACGGCGTCCGGCGTGCCGGGCTCGACCGTGTAGCTCTCAGCGACGTTCCTCCAGACGCGGTCCCGCCGGTCCCGGGCGTGCTCCGGGGCCTCGACGATCATGCCCGCCCGGGCGAGGACCCGGAGGTGGAAGCTCACCGAGTTCGCGGGCTCCCCGGTGGCCCGGGCGAGGTCCGCGGCGCGCGCGTGCCCGAGGACGGCGAGCTCCATGAGGATCCGCTGGCGCGTCGGGTGCGCGATCGCGCGCAGCGCCGCGGGGTCCTGGACGCGGAAGGTGTCGAGCACAGGGCGAGGCTAGCAACGCGAGCGGCGCGCGAGGCATGTGCACATCCGACGTTGCGCAATGGGGATTGCGCAACGTGAGTTGCGCATGTACGTTGCCGCCATGTCCACCCCGCCCTCCGCCGAGAGCCGTCCGTCCCTCGCGTCGCCACCGGCGCCCGACGCCTCGGGCGACCTCGACCCCGGCACGGGCGCCCCGCCGTCGCTCCTGCGCAACCGGTCGTACCTGCTGCTCATGACCGGGCTGACCGCGGAGTCCCTCGGAGCCGGGGTGGCGCTGTTCGCCGTGCCCCTCGTGGCGTACGGCCTCACCGGGTCCGTCGTCCAGGCCGGGGTGGTGGCCGCCGTCGGGCAGGTGGGCGCGCTCCTGGCCACGTTGCCCGCCGGCGTCGTCGCGGACCGCGTGGACCGCCGCCGCCTCGTCGTGGCCGCGGCGACCGTCGGGGCGCTGCTCTGGACGACCGTCGCGGTGGCCGCCGGCACCGGGTCGCTCTCCGCGTGGCACCTCGCCGCCGTCCTGTTCGGAGCCTCGGTCGTCGGCGCGCTCGTGGACCCGGCGACGAGCGGCGCGTTCCGCTCGGTGGTCCCGGTGCCGCAGCTCCCGACGGCGCTCGCGGCCGTCCAGGGGAGGGACGCGGTGGCGAGTCTGCTCGCCGGACCGCTCGGCGGGGCGCTCTACGCCGTCGCGCACGCCGTCCCGCTCGCCGGGGCCGCGATCGGGCACGCGGCGACCGCGGTGTGCACGTGGCTCGTGCGCGAGCCGCTCAACGGCGACGTCGCGGCGGCGCGCGCCACCCGGCCCGTCGCGGCGCTGCGCGAAGGGCTGCGCTTCGTGTGGTCCGTGCCGCTGTTCCGCGCGCTGCTCGGCCTGTTCGTCGTCATCAACGTCGCGTTCGGCGGACTCATGGTCGGCATCAACCTCGAGCTCGTGCGCACGGGGACGGCACCGCTGCTCATCGGCCTCGTCGATCTCGCGGTCGGCGTGGGCGTGCTCGTCGGGGCCGTGCTCGCGCCCCGGCTCGTCGCGAGGGTGCGCGCCGGGCTGCTCGTCGTCGCGGCCCTGGGCGTGCTCGCCGCGGGGGCCGTCGTCATGGCCGTCCTGGAGTCGTACGCCGCCTACCTCGCGGTGCTGCCGATCGCCCTCGTGCTCGTCCCGGCGGTGAACGCGGGCCTGTCCGGGTACGCCGCGGCCGTCACGCCGCCGCAGCTCCAGGGACGGCTCTCGTCCGTGCTCGGGCTCACCGGCCTCGCGGCGGGCCCGCTCGTCCCGCTGGTCGGCAGCGGGCTCCTCGACCGGTTCGGGCTCGGGACCGCGCTCGCGGTGCTCGCGGGGCTCCTCGTGGTCACCGTCGCGGTCGTCAGCACGGTCCGGCCACTCTGGCGGGTCGGCACGCCCGACACCTGGGCGGACGACGCCGTCGCGCTCGCCGCGTCGGGCGCGGTACCGGGAGCCACGGCGGGCGTCGCGCCGGACGAGCCCGGGCGCCCGGGGCCGGGCCGCTAGACTGGGCGGCGGCCGCGACTGGCGAGGGTGGGAACGACCACCGGGGAGCGGCCGGATCTACCTGCTGGTGCGTCGACCGCCTGGGCGCCTGGGTTCTGCCACTCGCGACGGCCACGTCCGTCGCAGCGACCGCGACCCAGAGGAGCCCCTCGTCATGTCTCATCCCGCACCCTCCGCCCCCGACGTCCAGCTCGCCGACGACGCGCAGCGGCCCGTGCGCCGCGCGCTCCTCAGCGTCTACGACAAGACGGGCCTCGTCGAGCTCGCGACGGCGCTCCACGCCGCGGGCGTCGAGCTCGTCTCCACCGGCTCGACCGCCGCCACCGTCGCGGGCGCGGGCGTCCCCGTGACCAAGGTCGAGGACCTCACCGGCTTCCCCGAGTGCCTCGAGGGCCGCGTCAAGACCCTCCACCCGCGCGTGCACGCCGGGATCCTCGCGGACTCGCGCAAGGCGGACCACCTCGCGCAGCTCGACGAGCTCGGCATCGCGCCGTTCGAGCTCGTCGTGGTCAACCTCTACCCGTTCGCCGCGACCGTGGCGTCGGGCGCGGGGCCGGACGAGGTCGTCGAGCAGATCGACATCGGCGGCCCGTCGATGGTCCGGGCGGCGGCGAAGAACCACCCGAGCGTCGCGGTCGTCGTGGACCCGGCCCGGTACGACGACGTCGTCGCGGCCGTGCAGGCGGGCGGCTTCACCTACGCGCAGCGCAAGGCGCTCGCCGCGGCCGCGTTCGTCCACACCGCGACCTACGACGTCGCGGTCGCGTCGTGGATGGGCAGCGTCGTCGCGCCCACCGACGCCGTCGAGACCGACGGCGGGACCGTGAGCACGGGCTTCCCCGCCTGGATCGGCGCCACGTGGGACCGTTCCGACGTGCTGCGCTACGGCGAGAACCCGCACCAGCGTGCCGCGCTCTACACGGCCGGCCACGGCGCGACCGGTCTCGCCCAGGCGACGCAGCTCCACGGCAAGGCCATGAGCTACAACAACTACGTGGACGCCGACGCCGCGTGGCGCGCCGCGCACGACCACGACGAGCCCGCCGTCGCGATCATCAAGCACGCCAACCCGTGCGGCATCGCCGTCGGCGCCGACGTCGTCGAGGCCCACGCGCGCGCCCACGCGACCGACCCCGTCTCCGCGTACGGCGGCGTCATCGCCGCGAACCGCGTGGTGACCAAGGCGGCCGCCGAGCAGATCGCGCCCGTGTTCACCGAGGTCGTCGTCGCTCCCGGGTTCGAGCCCGACGCGCTCGAGGTGCTGCAGGCCAAGAAGAACATCCGCCTCCTCGTCGTCGACGCGCCGCCCACGGCCGCCGTCGAGACGCGCCCCGTCAGCGGCGGCCTCCTCGTGCAGAGCGCCGACCGGGTCGACGCCGTCGTGACCGACGCCGACGGCACCGTCACCGGCGGTGACGCGCCCGAGCACTGGACGCTCGTCACGGGCGACGCCGCGGACGACGCGACCCTCGCCGACCTCGCGTTCGCCTGGCGCGCGATCCGCGCCGCGAAGTCCAACGCGATCCTGCTCGCGCGCGACGGCGCGGCGGTCGGCGTCGGCATGGGCCAGGTCAACCGCGTCGACTCGTGCCGCCTCGCGGTCGAGCGCGCCAACACCCTCGCCGACGGCGAGGAGCGCGCCCGCGGCGCCGTCGCGGCGTCCGACGCGTTCTTCCCGTTCGCGGACGGCCTGCAGATCCTGCTCGACGCCGGCGTGCGCGCCGTCGTCGCGCCGGGAGGCTCCATCCGTGACGCCGAGGTGATCGAGGCCGCGCGGGAGGCGGGCGTGACGATGTACTTCACGGGGACGCGCCACTTCGCGCACTGACGGGCCGAGCATGTCGTTGCGGCCCGTCCCCCGCCCGGGACGCGCCGCAACGACATGTTCGGCGGTGGTGGGGTCGGCGGCCGGTCGGTCAGCGCAGGGCGTCGCGCAGGCGCCGGGTCGGGTCGAGCGCGACGTCGAGGTCGACACGCAGGTGGCCCGTGCGGTTCATCGCCTTGCGGACGGGGCCGACGTCGCGCGGCGAGTCGACGAGGAGCACCGCCCGGACCTCGGCGACCCGGCCGCCCGGCGCGGGCTCCGCCGTCGGGCCGGACGCCGGGCCCGAGCCCGCCGCCGGGTCGTCGCCGAGCGAGCCCCGGGGGACGTAGAACGCGACCCAGCCGTCGTGGCCCGACGTCCCACCCGCGGGGTCGCCGCGCACGAGCACCTCGTCGTCCTCGGCGGGCACGCCGAAGAGCGCGAGGTCGTGGCCGAGCTGCTGCGAGAACACGTACGGCGCGTGACCCGGGCCCGCGGGCGCCGCGCCGAGCATCGCGGCCACGGTCTCGTCCGGGTCGTGGAGGGCGGCCGACCAGTGGCCGCCCGGCACGGCGCCGAGCACCGGGTGCTCCCGCGTCGCGCAGTCGCCGACGGCCCACAGGCCGGGAAGGCCGGGGACCGCCCCCGACGCGTCCACGCGCACGCTGCCGCGCGCGTCGCGCGGGACCGCGCCGTCGAGCCAGTCCGTCGCGGGCCGCGCGCCGACCGCGGCCAGCACGACGTCCGCGGCGAGCTCGCGCCCGTCGGCGAGGCGGACGCCGTCGGGCCGGACCTCGGCCACGAGCGCACCGGTCACGAGCTCCGCGCCCGCCGCCGCGTACCAGGGCGCGAGGTGCGCGCCGACGACCGGGCCGAGCTGGCGACGCAGCGGCGTCGGCGCGGCCTCGACGACCGTCACGCGGGCGCCCGCCCCGGCAGCGACCCCGGCGATCTCGGCGCCGATCCACCCCGCGCCGACCACGACCAGCCGCAGCCCCGGGCGCAGCGCGCCGCGCAGGGCCTCGGCGTCGTCGACCGTGTGGAGGAGGCGCGCGCCGTCCCACCCGCCGGGCAGGAGCGGTGTCGAGCCGACCGCGAGCACGACGTGGTCGGCGGCGACACGCTCACCCGCCCGGGTCGTGACCTCCCACGACGCCCGCCCGGCCGCGTCGTGCCGCTCGACGCGCACCGCCGGGTCGGCGAGGCACACCTCGTCCGCGAGGGCCTCGACGTCGACGCCGAGGTCCTCCGCGAGCCACGCCGGGCCCGGGCGGCTCAGGAGCTCCTTCGACAGCGGCGGGCGGTCGTACGGGGGCACGCCCTCGGCGCCCAGCAGCGTGACCCGGCCCGCGAAGCCCTGGCGGCGCAGCGCGCCGACCGTCTGCGCGCCGGCGAGGCCGGCCCCGACCACGACGACGGACGACGACGGACCCAGGGCCGGCGCGGACGGGGCCGAGGGCTGAGGTGCGGGAGGGGCCTGCTCGACGGACGCCATGCACGTCACGCTAGGCCACGACGGTAGGCTTCCGGGCGTGGAAGGTGCAGCAGCGTGAGCGACGTCACCGCCGACGGGGGCACGCAGCACCCGCCGCGCCCGACGCTCGTCCCGGCGTGGCACCACGTCGACGACGACGCCCCGGACGGCCCCGGGTCCGCGCACGACCCCGCGCGGGACGACGACGCGACCCCGCCCCGGGTGCCCGAGCCCCCCGCGAGCCTCGCGCCGTCCCGCCAGCCCGCGATGTGGCTCGTGCTCGCGGGCGTCGCGGTCGCGACGGCCGTCACGATGCTCGTCGGGGCGCGCGCCGGGTGCTTCACGCTCGCCGGCCTCCTCGCCGTCGCCGGGCTGTGCCGTGCGACGATCCCCGGCCCGGGACCGGTCGGCATCACCGTGCGCTCGCGCGGTCTGGACGTCTTCTTCTTCCTCGCGCCCGCCGTCGTCATCGCGTTCCTCGCGCTGACCCTCGACCAGGGCGAGATCTGACGCCTGCCGCCCCGTGCCCGGGACGGACGCACGTCGCCCGGCGCTGACGCCTCGCATCCCGGCCCGCCGCCGGGCACCTGGCGCTGCTCCCGGCGTCCCGCGCCCCGCACGACGACGGGCCCGGACCGCGCGTGCGGTCCGGGCCCGTCGGGGGAGCGGTGCGGTCAGGCCTTGGGCGTCTCGTCCGTGCCCGTGGCGTCGTCCGCGGAGCGGGCGTCGGGCTCCTCCGCCTCGACGACCTCGACGGCCTCCTCGACGGCGACGACCTCGCCGTCCTCGTCGGTCACGACGACCTCCTCCTCGACGACCGCCGCCGCGGCGCCCGCGGTCGCCCCGGTCGCCGCCCCGGCCGAGTAGGCACCGCCGGCCGGGGCGCCCTCGGTCACCGTGACGACCTGCTCCTCGCCGAGGAGGTCGTCCTGCTTCGGGGCGAACGCGAACGCGCGGTAGAACAGGCCGGCGATCGCCGCGCCGAGCAGCGGCGCGACCCAGAAGACCCAGAGCTGGCTGAGCGCCCAGTCGCCGCCGAACACGGCCGAGACCGTCGAGCGCGCCGGGTTGAGCGACGCGTTGGTGAACGGCGCCGCGACGAGGATGAGCACACCCAGCGCGAGGCCGATCGCGACCGGGGCCACGGTGCTGCGCGAGCGCGAGTCCGTCACGCCGAGGATCACGCCGACGAACAGGGCGGTCGCGATGACCTCGATGAGCAGCGCCGCGACGAGCGGCAGCGTGACCTCGAGCCCGAGCTGCTGGGCCGCGCCCCCGAACGTGCCGACGATCGGCGAGTGCTCGTCGAAGCCGTTCGCCGTCGCGCGGAACAGCGCGCCCGTCGTCGCCTCGTCGAGGAGCTGGTTCTGCTGCAGCACGTCGAGCGTCGCGCGGGGGATCGTGGCGAGGAGCACCAGGCCCGCGAGCAGCGCCCCGACGAGCTGGGCGATCCAGTAGGGGAGCACGTCGCGCCACGCGGTGCGGCCGCCGATCGCGGCACCCAGCGTCACTGCGGGGTTGAAGTGGCCGCCCGAGACGTGCCCCACCGCGGCGACCGCCGCGAGCAGCGCGAGACCACCGGCCAGCGCGACCGCGAGCACGAGGTTGCCGTTGAAGAACCGCACCCACATCGCCACGCCGACGATCGCGAGGACGAGGAAGAACGTGCCGAAGACCTCGGCGCCGAGGCGCGCGAGGAGGCCGGGCTGGACGACGGCGACGGTCTCGGCCGGCGCGTGGCGCGCGTCGTCGGCGATGCCCTCCGGTGCGCCGGGAGCGGTGGTGTCCTGGGACATGATGATCCTGTCTGCTTCGGTGGGAAATCGGGCGGTCCCCGCCCCGCCGGCTCCGGTACGGCACCGGCGGACGTCGGGACGACGGCACGATGCCTGACCGAGGTGCCCGGCCATTCCGGCATCTGGGGGCATCTTGCCACCACGACCCGGGAGATGGGTGAAGATCGGCGGTGCACCACCTGAGAACCGGCGCGTCGTCTCACGATGCGAGCCGTGGTCGTTCGGTCGCAAAGTATCTTGACGTCGAGAAGTCGAGTACCCTGGACCGCGGTCAGCAACGCCCTCGTGTGCGACGGACCGGGCCCCACGGGCCGCACCGGTCGCCGTCAGCCTCCCGGGGGCACCAGTCCCCGACAGTTGGAGCGATCTGCGCATGGGCAAGATCAAGGTCGTCAACCCGGTCGTCGAGCTCGACGGCGACGAGATGACGCGCATCATCTGGCAGTTCATCAAGGACCGCCTCATCCACCCGTACCTCGACGTGGACCTCAAGTACTTCGACCTGTCGATCCAGAACCGCGACGCGACGGACGACCAGGTGACGATCGACGCCGCCAACGCGATCAAGCAGTACAACGTCGGCGTCAAGTGCGCGACGATCACGCCCGACGAGGCGCGCGTCGAGGAGTTCGGCCTCAAGAAGATGTGGGTCTCGCCCAACGGCACGATCCGCAACATCCTCGGCGGCGTCGTCTTCCGCGAGCCGATCATCATCTCCAACATCCCGCGCCTCGTGCCGGGCTGGAACAAGCCGATCATCATCGGCCGTCACGCCCACGGTGACCAGTACAAGTCGACGAACTTCAAGGTCCCCGGCCCCGGCAAGATCACGATGACGTTCGAGCCGGCCGACGGCTCCGAGCCGCAGAAGTTCGAGGTCGTGACCATGCCCGAGGAGGGCGGCGTCGCGATGGGCATGTACAACTTCAACGAGTCGATCCGCGACTTCGCGCGCGCCTCGTTCGCGTACGGCCTCCAGCGCGAGTACCCCGTGTACCTCTCGACGAAGAACACGATCCTCAAGGCCTACGACGGCGCCTTCAAGGACATCTTCCAGGAGGTGTTCGACGCCGAGTTCAAGGACCAGTTCGACGCCAAGGGCCTCACCTACGAGCACCGCCTCATCGACGACATGGTCGCCTCGGCCATGAAGTGGGAGGGCGGCTACGTCTGGGCCTGCAAGAACTACGACGGCGACGTCCAGTCCGACACCGTCGCGCAGGGCTTCGGCTCGCTCGGCCTCATGACGTCCGTCCTCATGACGCCCGACGGCCAGACCGTCGAGGCCGAGGCCGCGCACGGCACGGTGACGCGTCACTACCGCCAGCACCAGCAGGGCAAGCCGACGTCGACCAACCCGATCGCGTCGATCTTCGCGTGGACCCGCGGCCTCATGCACCGCGGCAAGCTCGACGGCACGCCCGAGGTCACCGAGTTCGCGCAGACGCTCGAGGACGTCGTCATCAAGACCGTCGAGTCCGGCAAGATGACGAAGGACCTCGCGCTCCTCATCGGCCCGGACCAGGAGTGGCTGACGACCGAGGAGTTCCTCGCCGCGCTCGACGAGAACCTCAAGGCGCGCCTGGGCTGACCGGCCCTCCTCGCACGCCCGACGGCGGCGTCCCCTCGCAGGGGGCGCCGCCGTTCGTCGTCCCGGGCCGCGAGCCTCTGGCGGGCTGCCCTCAGGGCGCTCCGCTGGAGAGGAGCCCGTGGTCGGGGTCGCTTTCGCGGGGCGCTCCGAGGAGGAGGGCGCGGGTCTTCCATCCGGCCGCTCGTTCCTCGCGGCCTCCCGCCAGACCCGCCACGACCCGCGCCCTCCTCCTCTGCGCGCCCCGCTCCCGGTGCCGTCGCCTGCCGCGCGGGCCGAGCGGGCGACGACGGCCGGGTGAGCCGGGCGGCTGGGGGTCGAGCGGGCGACGACGGCCGGGTGAGCCGGGCGGCACAGGGCGGCTGGGCGGGCCGTGCCGCGGGCGCCGGCCGCACGGGCTGGGCCGCATGGTCCGGGCTCCCGATGTGCCGGGTGCGTCGTGACCAGGGTGGGGCGACGCCCGGACGGGCCGGGTCGGGTGCGAAGGGCGTCAGAGCCGCGCTTGGGAAGCGAGGACGACGGGCGGAGGTGACGGCGCGGCAGCCCGAGCACGTGAGCCGTCCCGTCCACCCAGAGGCGACCCCGCGCGTCGTGACCCACGCCGGCCACGAGGCGCCCCGTCCACCCAGACGCGACCCCGCGCGTCGTGACCCACGCCGGCTACCAGGCGCCCCGTCCACCCAGACGCGACCCCGCGCGTCGTGCCCCACGACGGCGGGGCGTGCGAGGCGTCCGAGCGCGGCGCGTTGTGGGAGAGTGAGCGCATGACTTCCCCCGTGAACGTGACGGTGACCGGCGCGGCCGGTCAGATCGGCTACGCACTGCTCTTCCGGATCGCGTCGGGCCAGATGCTCGGCACCGACACCCCGGTGCGCCTGCGCCTCCTGGAGATCCCGCAGGGCGTCAAGGCCGCCGAGGGCACCGCGATGGAGCTCGACGACTGCGCCTTCCCGCTGCTCGCGGGCATCGACATCTTCGACGACCCGACGGCGGCGTTCGAGGGGACGAACGTGGCGCTCCTCGTAGGCGCGCGGCCGCGGGGCCCGGGCATGGAGCGCGGTGACCTGCTGGAGGCGAACGGCGGCATCTTCAAGCCGCAGGGCCAGGCGATCAACGCGGGCGCGGCGGACGACGTGCGTGTGCTGGTCGTCGGGAACCCGGCGAACACGAACGCGCTCATCGCGGCGTCGAACGCGCCCGACGTGCCGAAGGACCGGTTCACGGCGATGACGCGCCTGGACCACAACCGGGCGCTCACGCAGGTGGCGAAGCGCGCGGGCGTGCCGGTGTCCGAGGTCCGCAAGGTGACGATCTGGGGCAACCACTCCGCGACGCAGTACCCGGACATCTTCCACGCGGACGTCGCGGGCACGCCGGGCGCGCAGCTCGCCCAGGACCGCGAGTGGCTGGAGGGCACGTTCATCCCGACGGTCGCGAAGCGCGGCGCGGCGATCATCGACGCGCGGGGGGCGTCGTCGGCGGCGTCGGCGGCGAACGCGGCGATCGACCACGTGCGCGACTGGGTGCTCGGCACGCCGGAGGGCGACTGGACGAGCGCGGGCGTGGTGTCGGACGGGTCGTACGGCGTCCCGACCGGCCTCATCTCGTCGTTCCCGGTGGTCTCGCGCGGCGGGTCGTGGGAGATCGTCCAGGGCCTGGAGCTCTCGGACTTCTCGCGCGGGCGCGTCGACGCGTCGGTCGCAGAGCTCCAGGAGGAGCGCCAGGCCGTCGAGGAGCTCGGTCTGGTCTGAGCCGTACAGCCGCGGCCCGGGTCCTTCGGGGCCCGGGCCGCGCTGCGTTCGGGGGCGACCCGAGCCGGCCCGGCTCGGCCCCGCGCCGACCGGGCCGGGCAGGGCTGCGGGCAGCGAAAATCTCTGCGTCGCCGGGGGCGGGTCGCCGTAGGGTCGTGGGGCCATGATCGACGCCTCCCTGCCGACCGAGCAGCCCACGAACCCCCCGTCCGACCCGCACGCCACGCCGTCGGCCACAGCCCCGCGCTCGACCGACCCGGCCCGGCGCCTGGACTGGCGCCGCCTGCGCAGGCCGCAGGCCGTCGTCGCGCTGCTCGCGCTCACCGTGGGCGCGGTCGGCTCCGCGCTGGGCACCGTCATCGCCGGGTGGCTCGCCGAGGACCCGACGACGGCGACGCTCCAGCTCCTCGCGGTGTGCGTCGTCGGCGCGGCGCTGCTCGACACCGTCGGCCAGGTCGTGTGGGCGGGCGTCGTGGACCGCGCCGAGGGGCGGCTGCGCGGCGACCTGCTCACGGCGGCGCTGCACCAGCCGCTCGCGACCCTCACGGAGCAGGCGGTCGGCGAGGTGCTCGACCGCGTCGACGACGACACGCACGCCGTCGGCACGCTCGTGCGCCGCCAGCTGTGGGGCGCCGGCCGCACGGTCGTGGGCGTCCTGCCGATGTGGGTCGTCGCGGGTCTGACGTGGTGGCCCGCGTGGCTGCTCTTCCCCGTGCTCGGCGCGCTGGCCGCGGTGATCGTGCGCCCGATGCTGGGCGAGATCGCGCGGCGCAAGGTGATCGAGGAGGCGGCGTGGACGGACCACGCCGCTGCGTTCGAGGAGTCCGTCGCCGCGCGGGACGACCTGCGCACGAGCCTCGGGCAGTCGTTCGCGGTGCGGCGGCTCGCCGAGCGCTCGGCGGACGTGCACCGGAAGTTCGAGTCGGTGCTCGTCGTCGAGTCGCGCATGCTCCGCCGGGCGGGGCTCGTGCTCGCGTCGCTGCTCGCGGGTGTCGCCGTCGCGGGGGCCGCGCTCGCCGCGGACGGCGACCTGGGCGTGGACCGCCTGGTCACGCTGTTCCTCGTGACGGCGATGTTCGTGGGGCAGGTCGACAACCTGGTCCACCACCTCCCGGACATCCAGGAGGGCCTGGGCGCCCTGACCCGGATCCGGCAGATGCTCGCGGTCGAGCCGGAGCCGACGGGCGGGCGCCCGCTGCCCCCGGGGCCCGTGGGGATCGAGCTGCGCGACCTCCACTTCTCGTACGCGGAGGGCACGTTCGCGCTCGACGGCGTCACCCTGCGCGTGCCCGCCGGTCAGACGGTCGCGCTCGTGGGGCGCACGGGCTCGGGCAAGTCGACGCTCGCGTCGCTCCTGTCGCGCGCGGTCGAGCCGCCGCGCGGCGCGGTGCTCGTGGGCGGTGTGGACGTGCGCGACCTCGACCTGCAGGCGCTGCGCGCCGCCGTCGGGGTCGTGACGCAGCGCACGGAGATCCTCGCGGGCACCCTCGCGGAGAACATCGCGCTCTTCGCGGACGTGCCGCGTGCCGACGTCGAGGCGGCGGTGCGCGAGCTGCGCCTCGACGACTGGGTCGCGGGTCTGCCGGACGGCCTCGACACGCTGCTCGGACCGGGCGGGACGTCGCTCTCGGCGGGGGAGGAGCAGCTCGTCGCGTTCGCGCGCCTCCTGGTCCGCGACGTGCAGGTCGTCGTGCTCGACGAGGCGACGGCGCGCATGGACCCGCTGACGGAGGCGCGGGTCGTCGCGGCCTCGGAGCGGCTGCTCGCGGGACGCACGGGCGTGCTCGTCGCGCACCGGCTCACGACGATCGAGCGGGCCGGGCTGCTCGCGGTGCTCGACCAAGGCCGTGTGGTGCAGCAGGGGGAGCGGGCGGCGCTCGCGCGCGTCCCGGGGCCGTACCGCGACCTGCTCGCGGCGAGCGTCGCGCAGGGCGACGTCGTGCTCGACGCACAGGGTGACACCGCGCCCGACGCGCAGGACGACGCCGCGCCCGACACGCAGGACAGCGCTGCGCTCGCGGCGCCGGACGCGACCCGCACCGACCGCGCGACCGACGCCGTCGGCGGTCGGCGCCGGCGCGGCACGCCCCCCGTGCTCGCCGACCCGGGCGACGGGCCCTCGCTGGCGCGCGGGGTCGTGCACGCGCTGTTCGTGCGTCCGGCGTGGGGCGTCGTGGGCGCCCTGCTGTTCCTCGTCGCGAGCCTCGTCTCCGCGCAGGGTGCGATCACCGGGTTCCTGTGGGGCCGCGCGGTCCAGGACCTCGACGAGGGCTTCCCCGCGCAGCTCCTCGTCCCGCTCGCCGTGCTGCTCGTCGTCGCGCCGCTGTGCCTCGCGTGGGCGCTGTACGTCTACCCGCGCTGGTGGATCGAGGTGCTGCTGCGCGTGCGCATGGCGGTCATGGCAGGGCAGACGCGCCAGCACCGCCTCACGGCGACGCCCCCGGGCGAGGTCGTGGCGCGCGCCATGGACGCCGACCGCTTCGTGCGGTACGCGGACCGCTGGGTCGACCTCGTCAACGGCCTCGTCATCGCGGGCGTGACGGCCCTGCTCAGCGGGTCGTGGCTCGCGGGCGCGGTGCTGCTCGCGGTCATGGTGGTCTCGGCGGCCGCGTCGGCGCTCGGCCGGCCCATCGCGGGCCGGTCGGCCACGCGCTCGTCGGCCGCCCGCGCCCGGTTCGGGCGGGCGCTGGTCTCGGCGCTCGACTCGGCGCGCACGGTCAAGCTCGCCGCCCGCACCCCGCAGGTGCACGCGCACCTGCGGGACGTCGACGCGGGCCGCGTGCGCGCCGCGATCTTCGAGCACCGCGTCCAGGCCGCGCTCGACGGCGTCCCGCTCGTCATGATCCAGCTCGGCGTCGTCGCGGCGTGGGCCGGGCTCCTCGCGGGCACGTGGGACCTCGCGACGGCGCTCCTCGTCGCCAACGCCGTGACCGGCTTCGGCTGGTTCGGCGTCGTCGCCGGCGCCGTCGTGACGGAGGCCCCGGGCACGCGCTCGTGGCAGCGCGCGACGAGCCGGTTCGCGGCCGGGACCGACCTCATGGACCTGCCGGACGGCGTCGACCTCCTCACGGGCGCGGCGCCCGCGCCCGCGCCCGGTCCGCGGCGTCCGCTCGACCGCCTCGACCTCGAGGACGTCACGGCGCTGCACGACGACGGCACGATCGGCGTCCAGGGGGTCGACCTCGCGGTGCGCCGGGGCGAGCTCGTGCTGCTGCTCGGTCAGGTGGGTGCGGGCAAGTCGAGCCTGCTGTCGGCGCTCGCCGGCCTCATGGAGCACACGGGCAGCATCCGCTGGAACGGCACGGACGTCGTCGACGCCCAGACGTTCCTGCGCCCGGGCCAGGTGGCGCACGTCGCGCAGGTGCCGCGTGTCCTCTCGGGGTCGTTCGCCGACAACGTGCGCCTCGGTCACGAGCGCGACGTCCGCGGGCCGGTCGCGGCCGCGCGGCTCGAGCGCGACGTCGTCGAGGCCGGCGGGCACGAGGCGCTCGTCGGGCACCGGGGCGTGCGCCTCTCGGGCGGCCAGGTGCAGCGCCTCGCCCTCGCGCGGGCGCTCGCGACCGACGCCGAGCTGCTCCTCGCGGACGACGTCTCGAGCGCGCTCGACGCGGCGACCGAGATCGAGCTGTGGACGTCGCTGCGCGAGCGCGGCACGACCGTCATCGGCGCGACGTCGAAGCGCGCGGCGCTCGCGCGCGCCGACCGCGTCGTCGTGCTCGACGAGGGTCGCGTCGCGGCGGTCGGGCCGTGGCGGGATCTCGCGTCGCGATGGGGGCACCTCGCGGGCTGACGCTCCCGGCTCCCGGACGGGGCCGCCTCTCACGGACGCACCGTGGGGGCGGCCCCGCGCGTGTGCTCGGGACCGCCGGGGCGGCACGGCCGTTGCGGACCCTTGCTGCAACTTTCTGCAACCAGTACAGTTCAGCCAGCCGTACGCTGAGGAAGCCACGGTCGACGTCGACCACCGCCGGCGGCGTCGCCCGCGTTCTCGTCGGCCGTGCCTGCTCACGCCTGCGGTCCCGCACCAGCCACCGGACGAGGGAGTCCTCATGACCTCCACGCCGCGACGACGCCGCGACCCGCGCACACCGTCGCCCGCTTCACCCGACCAACCGTCCCGACGCCCCCGGGCGACTCGCGCGACCGCGTCGGTCACCGCCGTCGCGCTCGCGACCTCCGGGCTCGCGGGCCTCACGCTCGCCGCGCTCGCGACCCCCGCCGCGGGAGCCGACGAGCGCACGCTCGCCCTCGTGGGCGACCTCCAGTCCGAGCTCGGCTGCGGCGCCGACTGGGACCCCGCGTGCGCGGCGACCGAGCTCGACCCGACCGACGTCGCCGGCGTGTGGACCGCCGAGTTCGACCTGCCCGCGGGCGCCTACGAGTACAAGGTCGCCTACGACGACGCGTGGGACGAGGCGTACGGGCGCGACGGCGGCCAGGACAACGTGCCGCTCGTGCTCGGTGGCGACGCGACCGTCCGCGTCACGTTCGACGAGGCGACGCACCGCATCGCCCTCACGCCGCTCGGGCTCGCAGGCGGCTACGACGAGGCGCAGGACGCCGACCTCGTGGTGCCGCCCGTGCGCCAGCCCGGGTCGGACGAGCGCTTCTACTTCGTCATGACCGACCGGTTCGCCAACGGCGACCCGTCGAACGACACCGCGGGCCTGGGCGACGACCCGCTCGTCTCCGGGTTCGACCCGACGAACAAGGGGTTCTACCAGGGCGGCGACATCGCGGGCCTGCGCGAGAACCTCGACTACGTCGAGGGCCTCGGCACGACCGCGATCTGGCTCACGCCGTCGTTCAAGAACCAGCCCGTCCAGGGCACCGGGGCCGACGCCTCGGCCGGGTACCACGGGTACTGGATCACCGACTTCACGCAGATCGACCCGCACCTCGGCACCAACGCCGAGCTCGAGGCGCTCGTCGACGAGGCGCACGACCGCGGGATCAAGGTCTACTTCGACATCATCACGAACCACACGGCCGACGTGATCGACTACGAGGAGCAGCAGTACTCGTACGTCGACCAGGCCACGTCGCCGTACCGGGACGCCGAGGGCACCGTGTTCGACCCGGCGGACTTCGCCGGCACCGGCGACTTCCCGGCGCTCGACCCCGCGACGTCGTTCCCGTACACGCCGGTCGTCCCCGCGGGCAAGGAGGACCTCAAGGTCCCGGCCTGGCTCAACGACCCGACGCTCTACCACAACCGCGGCAACTCGACGTGGACCGGGGAGTCCGTGACGTATGGCGACTTCGACGGCCTCGACGACCTCATGACCGAGCACCCGACGGTCGTCGACGGGTTCGTCGACGTCTACCAGGACTGGATCGACCTCGGCATCGACGGCTTCCGCATCGACACCGTCAAGCACGTGAACTTCGAGTTCTGGGAGACGTGGACCACCGAGGTCCTCGACTACGCGCACGCGCAGGGCAAGGACGACTTCTTCATGTTCGGCGAGGTGTACGACGCCGACGCGGCGAAGCTCTCGCCCTACGTGCGCAGGACCGACATGAGCTCGACGCTCGACTTCACGTTCCAGTCCGCCGCGACGAGCTTCGCGAGCGGCAACAGCGCCAAGGGCCTCGCGTCGCTGTTCGCGAGCGACGACATGTACACGACGCCGACGACGAACGCGCAGGCGCTGCCGACGTTCCTCGGCAACCACGACATGGGCCGCGTCGGGTACATGCTCGCGAGCACCGACGACCCGCTCGCGCGGGACGAGCTCGCGCACGACCTCATGTACCTCACGCGCGGGCAGCCCGTCGTCTACTACGGCGACGAGCAGGGCTTCGCGGGCACGGGCGGCGACAAGGACGCGCGCCAGACCCTGTTCGCGACCCAGGTCGCCGAGTACGCCGACCAGCCGCTCGTCACCGGCGAGCAGGCGGGCAGCGTCGACCGCTTCGGCACCGACGCGCCGCTGTACACGCACATCGCGGACCTCGCCGCGCTGCGCGAGGCGCACCCGGCGCTCGCGGACGGCGCCCAGGTCGAGCGCTACGTCGAGAACGGCGCGGGCGTGTACGCGTTCAGCCGCGTCGACCGCTCGGAGAAGGTGGAGCACCTCGTCGCGCTGAACAACGCGACCGCCGAGCGCTCGGCGACGTTCACGACCCTCACGCCGGGAGCCTCCTACGAGGTCATGCACGGCGACGGGGCGCAGCCCGTCACCGCCGACGCCGACGGCGTCGTCACGGTCACCGTCCCCGCGCTCGGCACGGTCGTCCTGCGGGCCGACCGCGAGGTCGGCGCCGACTCGTCGGGCGAGATCGCCGTCGCAGTCCCCGCCGCGGGTGCCGCGGTGACGGGCGTCGCTCCCGTCGCCGCGACGGTCGACGCGGACGCGTGGTCCGAGACGTCGTTCGCGTGGCGCGAGGTCGGCAGCGCCGAGTGGCACGCCCTCGGCACCGCCGAGGACACGACGCCGCGCGTCTTCCACGACGTCGCGGGCCTCGCCGAGGGCACGCTCGTCGAGTACCGCGCCGTGACGACCGACGCGGACGGCGACCGCGCCGCCGCGTCGACGTTCGCGAGCGTCGGGGTCGACGTGAGCGGCGACGTCAGCGAGGAGCCCGAGCCCGAGATCGACCTCGTGACCGTGCCCGGGAGCCACAACGCGGCCATGGGCTGCGCGGGCGACTGGGCCCCGGGCTGCGAGGCCGCGAAGCTCACGCGGCGCGCCGACGGCGTCTACGAGGGCACGTTCGACGTCCCGGCCGGCACGTACGAGTACAAGGTCGCGATCAACGGGTCGTGGACCGTGAACTACGGCGTCGGCGGCGTGCAGGACGGCCCGAACGCGACGTACACGACGGCCGGGGGCCCCGTGACGTTCTACTGGGACCCGGTGAGCAAGGACTTCTCCAGCACGGCCCAGGGCCCGATCGTCACGCTCCCCGGCTCGTTCCAGGACCAGGTGGGCTGCCCCGGCACGTGGGCGCCCGACTGCCTCGCGACGTGGCTCAAGGACCCCGACGGCGACGGCGTCTACACGTGGTCGACCGACCGCCTCGCGGCCGGCGCGTACGAGGGCAAGGTCGCGCACGGCCTGAGCTGGGCCGAGAACTACGGCGTGGGCGGCGCGCGCGACGGGGCGAACTACCCGTTCTCCGTCGGCGACGGCGAGAACGTCACGTTCTCCTACGACCTCGCCTCCCACGTCCTGACGATCGACGTCGCGAACCCGCCGCTCCCCGGCACCGGCCAGCAGGCCGCGCACTGGGTGCGCGAGGGCCTCGTCGCGTGGCCGGACGACCTCGGCACCGGCGACGAGTGGACCCTGTGGGCCGCGCCCGAGGGCGGGCTGGTGGTCACCCCGGGCGGTACCGACGGCGAGGTGCAGGCCCCGGAGGGGACGGCGTCGTACACGCTCGAGGCGGACCCGGCCGGGCTGCCCGACGACGTCGCCGCGGACTTCCCGGCTCTCGCCGGGCACACCGCGCTGCGCGTCCTGGGCGACGACGGCGAGCCGCTCGGCCGGGCCGCGGTCGAGGCCGCGCTCACCGGCGAGCTCCTCGTCACCCGGGCCGACGGCGGCGCGCTCACCGCCGCGACCGGCGTCCAGGTGCCCGGCGTCGTCGACGACCTGTTCGCGCAGGGCGCGGCCGAGCGCGAGCTCGGTGTGTCGTGGCACCCGAACGGCAAGTGGGCGTCGTTCGCGCTGTGGGCCCCGACGGCGAAGGCCGTCACCGTGCTCGCCTGGCCCGCCGGGGCGTCGCTCGACGACGACCCGCGCCGGTTCGAGGCCGCGCGCCAGTCCGACGGCACGTGGACGCTCGACGGCAAGGCGGCCGACAAGAAGCTCGGCGGCGCGGACGTCGGCTGGAAGGGTGCGCGCTACCTCTACGAGGTGCAGGTCTACGTCCCGAGCACGGGGAAGGTCGAGACGAACGTCGTCACCGACCCCTACTCGGTGGGCCTCACGCTCGACTCGACGCACTCCGTGGCCGTCGACCTCGACGACCCCGCGTTCCGCCCGAGCGTCTGGGAGGGCACGCCCGCCCCGGTCGTCGAGCGCGCGGTGGACCAGACGATCTACGAGCTGCACGTGCGCGACTTCTCGATCGCGGACGAGTCGGTCCCGGCGGAGCGGCGCGGCACGTACCTCGCGTTCGCCGAGGAGGACTCGGCCGGCATGACGCACCTGCGCGAGCTCGCGGACGCGGGCGTCACCACGGTGCACCTGCTCCCGACGTTCGACATCGCGTCGATCCCCGAGGACCGCGCGGCCCAGGCCACGACCGGCGACCTCACCGGGTTCGCGCCCGACTCGCCCGAGCAGCAGGCCGCCGTCGCGGCCGTGCAGGCGCAGGACGGCTTCAACTGGGGCTACGACCCGTGGCACTTCTCCGTGCCCGAGGGGTCGTACGCGGTCGACGCGGACGGCGGCGCGCGGGTGGCCGAGTTCCGCACGATGGTCGGCTCGCTCCACGGCGCCGGGCTGCAGGTCGTGCTCGACCAGGTGTTCAACCACACCGCCGCGAGCGGACAGGACGCGAAGTCGGTGCTCGACAGGGTCGTGCCGGGGTACTACCACCGGCAGAACCCGACCACGGGTGCCGTCGAGACGAGCACGTGCTGCCAGAACGTCGCGACCGAGCACGCGATGGCGGGCAAGCTCATGGTGGACTCCGTCGTCACGTGGGCCAAGGACTACAAGGTCGACGGGTTCCGCTTCGACCTCATGGGCCACCACTCGAAGCAGAACATGCTCGACGTCCGGGCCGCGCTCGACGAGCTCACGCTCGCCGAGGACGGCGTCGACGGGCAGTCCGTCTACCTGTACGGCGAGGGCTGGGACTTCGGCGAGGTCGCGGGCAACGCGCTGTTCGAGCAGGCCACGCAGGGCCAGCTCGGCGGCACGGGCATCGGGACCTTCTCCGACCGGCTGCGCGACGCCGTGCACGGCGGCTCGCCCGTCGACGGCGCCTCGACGTTCACGCAGGGCTTCGGCACGGGCCTCGCGACCGACCCGAACGGGCAGCCCGCCCGGGCGGGGGAGCCGGGGACCGTGAACGACGGCTCCGCGGACGAGTACGCCGACCTCGGCCACCAGACCGACCTCGTGCGCCTCGGCCTCGCGGGCAACCTGCGCGACTACACGCTCGTCACGTCGACGGGCGAGGAGAAGCGCGGCGACGAGATCGACTACCGCGGCTCGCCCGCGGGGTACGCCGACTCGCCCGAGGAGGTCGTGACCTACGTCGACGCGCACGACAACGAGACGCTGTTCGACCTGCTCGCGCTCAAGCTCCCGGCCGACACGCCGATGGACGAGCGCGTGCGCATGAACACGGTCTCGCTCGCGACCGCGGCGCTCTCCCAGACGCCGTCGTTCTGGCACGCGGGCACGGACCTGCTGCGGTCGAAGTCGCTCGACCGCAACAGCTACGACTCGGGCGACTGGTTCAACGCGATCGACTGGACCGGTCAGGACAACGGCTTCGGCAAGGGACTGCCGATGGCGGCGGACAACGAGGACAAGTGGCCGCTCATGGCCCCGCTCCTCGCCGACCCTGCGCTGAAGCCGTCGCCCGACGACATCGCCACCGCGTCGGCGCAGGCGCAGGACCTCCTGCGGCTGCGGCACTCGACCGCGCTGTTCCGGCTCGGCGACGCGGAGCTCATCCGGGAGAAGGTCACCTTCCCGGGTGCCGGCCCGGACCAGGTGCCGGGCGTCGTCGCGATGTCGGTCGACGACACCGTCGGTGCCGACGCCGACCCCGCCCTCGACGGGCTGCTCGCGGTCTTCAACGCGTCGCCCGACGAGGTCGAGGTCCCGCTGTCCGCGCTCGCGGGCCGCGAGTACGTGCTCTCGCCCGTGCAGCAGGAGGGGAGCGACGGCGTCGTGCGCGGCACCACGTGGGACACGGCCACCGGCACGGTGACCGTCCCCGGGCGGTCCGTCGCCGTGCTCGTCGAGCCGCAGGGCGGGGCCGACCTGCCCGTGTCCGTCGACGTGCAGGCGCGCTGCCTGGCCGGCACGGCGTACGTCGCGGTCCGCGCGACGAACGACGGCGCCGTGCCGGTGGGCGTCCGGCTCGCCACGCCGTTCGGTGAGAAGGCGGTCGCGGACGTCGCGCCGGGCAAGAACGCCTACCAGTCGTTCGCGACGCGCCAGACGGCGGTCGCGGCCGGCGAGGCCACGGTGACCGCGACCGCCGTGGTCGACGGCGAGGAGGTCACCTCGACCTTCGTCGTCGAGCACGCGGGGGCCGCCTGCTCCTGACCCCTACCGCCGAGCATGCGGTCGTCGCC
>NZ_JAAFAN010000119.1:0-5319 GCF_010287905.1 Cellulosimicrobium composti | reverse complement strand
CTGGCTGCCGGGGGCGGGGGTCGCCCCCGGCGCCCCGGGGCCGGCCGTGCGGGCGGGGGCCGTTGGTGGGGCGGCGGCCGCACCGCCGGCTGCGGCCGCGACGACGCTCGGCGGGACGACCGCCGCCGGGGCGGTCGCCACCGCCGCGGGCGACGTCCGCAAGATCACGATGTACGCCGAGCGGATCTCCGACACGCTCGTCGGGTACGGCCTCGAGCCGGGCAAGGCCACCGTGCCCGGCCCGATCCTCGAGATGTGGGAGGGCGAGACGCTCGAGATCACGCTCGTCAACACCACCGACAAGCGCCTGTCGATCCACCCGCACGGCGTGAACTACGACGTGAACAGCGACGGCAGCGCCTTCAACGACTCCTTCAACGAGCCGGGCGAGACGCGCACGTACACGTGGTCGACCGTGAAGATGGCGCGCGACCGCGGCATCTGGATGCCGGGCAGCGCGGGCTACTGGCACTACCACGACCACGCGTGGGGCGACCACGGCACGCAGGGCATCGCGGCCGGGCTGTACGGCGCGCTCGTCGTGCGCCGGGTCGGGGACGTGCTGCCGCAGAAGCAGTTCACGATGGTCTTCAACGACATGACCATCAACAACAAGGTCGCGCCGGACACCCCGATGTTCGAGGCGAAGCTCGGCGAGCGCGTCGAGTTCATCTGCATCGGCCACGGCAACCAGCTCCACACGTTCCACCTGCACGCCCACCGCTGGGCGAACAACCGCACCGGGCTCCTCGCGGACCAGTACGACCCGAGCCAGGTCGTGGACAACCGGGACCTCAACCCGGGCGACGCGTTCGGGTTCCAGGTCGTCGCGGGCCTCGGCGTCGGGCCGGGCGCGTGGATGTACCACTGCCACGTCCAGTTCCACTCCGACGGCGGCATGGCGGGCATCTTCCTCGTGCGCAACGCGGACGGCTCGATGCCGCCCGGGGCGCAGGAGTCGATCGACCGGTTCCAGGGCCACGCCGGGCACTCCACGACACCGTCCGGGACGACGACCGGCGGCGCGGCCACCACCACCGGCGCCGTCGCCGGCGGCACCGGGCCGGCCGTCGTCGACATCTCGGGCCACGCCGGGCACTGACGCACGACCGCGGCACCGCACCGAGCACCGCGCGGCGCCGCCACGATCGGCTCCCGGCCGGACCGGGAGCGTCGCACCGATGACGAAGGAGTTGCCAGAGTGCTGACCAGACGATCGACCTCCCCCGCGAGGGGACGCTCCCGGCCGGGAGCTCTACGGGCCCTGACCGTCGGCCTGACGGGCGTCGCGCTCGTCGCCAGCGCGGCCGTGGTCCCGGCGGCGGCCCAGACCGGTGCCACCGCGCCCACGACCGCGGCCGTCAGCGCGGGCGCCCTGGCGGCGGCGCCCGTCGCCACCGCGGCGGGCACCACGTCCGTGCGCGTGCTCGTGTTCCACGGCGCGCCCGGCGAGCAGGACGACCCCGTCGTCGAGGCGACCGCCGCGCTCACCGAGATCGGCGCCGCCAACGGGTTCGACGTCGAGGCGACGTCCGACCCGGCGATGCTCAGCGCCGCGACGCTCGGCGAGTACCGCGGCGTCGTCATGCTCTCCTCGGAGGGCGTCGAGCTCGACGGCGCGCAGGAGGCCGCCCTCCAGGCCTACGTCAACGCGGGCGGCGGGTTCCTCGGCGTGCGCGACGCCGCGCGCGCCCAGGAGTCGTCGAAGTGGTTCGAGGGCCTCGTCGGCGCCCGGATCGCGGGCGCGACGCCGGTCGCGGAGAAGGTCGCCGAGGCGACGGGCACCGGGACCAGCCCGGCCGCCGAGACCCCGCCCAAGGCCGTCGACGGCGACCCCGGCACCAAGTGGCTGACGTTCGCCCGCGCGGGGACGCTCACGCTCCGCATGGAGGAGCCGGTCGCGCTGGTGGAGTACAGCCTGACGTCGGCGAACGACTCCCCGGGGCGCGACCCGCGGGACTGGACGATCCAGGGCTCGACGGACGGCCAGACGTGGGTCGACGTCGACTCCCGGACCGGCGAGACGTTCTCGCAGCGCTTCCAGCGCCGCACCTTCTCGGTCGGCAGCGAGACCGAGTACGGCTGGTACCGCCTCGTCGTCACCGCGAACTCCGGCGACTCCGAGGTCCAGCTCGCCGAGCTGTCGCTGTTCGGGCCCGACTCCGTCGAGCAGCCCGACGAGGAGATCCCCGTCACCGAGCGCACGGTCGACCTCGTCGACCGTCAGCACCCGGCGTCGGCGGACCTCCCGCTCACGTGGGACCGCGAGGACCGGTGGCTCGAGTGGACCGAGGACCCGACCGGTGACGTGCACACCGTCGCGACGGTCGAGCCCGGCCCGGACGCCGGCCCGACGACCTCGCCGTTCCAGCCCGTCTCGTGGTGCCGCGACTACGACGGCGGCCGCTCGTTCTTCACCGGCATGGGCGGCACGCCCGAGAGCTGGGCGGACGAGACGTTCCGCGAGCACCTGCTCGGCGCGCTGCAGTGGACGACGGGCGTCGTGCGCGGCGACTGCCAGGCCACGATCGCGTCGAACTACAAGGCCGAGCGCCTGTCCGCGGAGAACGCCCCGGGCGAGCTCGACCAGAACGGCGAGCCGCACGGCCTGACGATCGCGCCCGACGGCACCGTGTTCTACATCGGCCGCGGCGCGTGCGCCACGGGCCCGATCGTGCCGTGGACAGACCCGAACGTGGGCCTCGGGTGCGGCACGATCCACCAGTGGGACCCGGAGACGGGCGACGTCACGCTGCTCACGACGCTCGACGTCATGGGCAACCGCGGCAGCGGCGACGAGCTCGTGAAGAACGAGGAGGGCCTGCTCGGCATCGTCCCCGACCCGGACTTCGCCGAGAACCACTGGCTCTACGTCTACTGGATGCCGCACGAGTCGATCGACCGTGAGCGCCGCGTGGGCCACCGCACGATCTCGCGCTTCACGTACGACCCGGCGGGCCCGACGATCGACCAGAGCACGCGCGTCGACCTGCTCGAGTGGGAGACGCAGATCCACAGCTGCTGCCACGCGGGCGGCGGCATGGCGTTCGACGACGCGGGCAACCTCTACGTCGGCTCGGGCGACAACAACTCCTCGGGCGGCTCGAACGGGTACTCCGGCAACAACTGGACCCAGGAGTTCGCGGGGATCAGCTTCCAGGACGCGCGCCGCACGTCGGGCAACACGAACGACCTCAACGGCAAGATCCTGCGGATCCACCCCGAGGACGACGGCACGTACTCGATCCCCGAGGGCAACCTCTTCCCCGAGGCGGACGACCCGGGCGACAAGACCCGGCCGGAGATCTACGTCATGGGCGTGCGCAACATCTCGCGCCTGCAGATCGACGCGGACACCGACTGGCTGACGGCCGCGTGGGTCGGCCCCGACGCCACGCTGCCCAACCCGGAGCTCGGCCCGGCGAAGTACGAGACCGCGACGATCATCACGTCCGCGGGCAACCAGGGCTGGCCGTACTGCATGGGCAACAAGCAGCCGTACCGCGACCGGAGCAACGAGGACGCGAGCGTCCTCACCGGCTGGTACGACTGCGACGCCCCGAAGAACACGTCGCCGCGCAACACGGGCCTCGTGGACCTGCCGCCCGTGCGCGACAACATGATCTGGTACTCGCCCTCGGGCGGCGGCCCGGTGTTCCCGGACCGTGGGAACGGCATCCCGTCGTACGAGGACGACGAGGCGACCTACACCATCCCGTGGCTGCGGGGCGGCGGCCAGGCCGTCATGTCCGGTCCGACGTACCGCCAGTCGCAGGTCGACCCCGAGTCCGACGTCGCGTGGCCGTCGTACTGGGAGGGCAAGTGGTTCCTCGGCGACCAGTCCAACCCGAACAACCGCGTCGCGGTGACGGTCGACCCGGACACGGTCGAGGAGGCGGGCGCCCCGGCGTTCATGGAGGATCTCCGCCAGATCATCCCGGGCGGCCGCGGTGACGGGCTGCTGCAGAGCTGGATGGACGCGAAGTTCGGTCCGGACGGCGCGCTGTACCTGCTCGACTACGCGGGCGGCTTCTTCAGCCTCGACCCGAACCAGAAGCTCATGCGGATCACGTACCACGGCGGGGCCCCGACCCCGGCGCCGGCCGCGTCCGCGACGAGCATCCAGGGCGACCCGCTGACGGTGCAGTTCACCGGTGCGCGCTCCGGCGGCGTCTCCTACTACTGGGAGTTCGGCGACGGCTCGACCTCGCGCCAGGCCAACCCGAAGCACAAGTACCCGCGCGTCGGGACCTACGAGGCGAAGCTCACCGTGACGTACGCCGACGGCTCGACGGCCACCGTCACGACCGACGGCTCGCCGACGTGCACCCTGCCCGACGAGCGCGAGACCGTGTTCTTCGGCGACGTCGACTCCACGGTCGAGAACCTCGACCTCGGCGCGTGCACGATGAACGACCTGTTCCAGGACGAGAAGGAGTGGCGCACCCACGCCCGCTTCCTCGCGCACGTCGAGTCGGTCGCCAAGAGCCTGTACGACGACAGCCGGATCGACGAGCGCGAGCGCGCTCGCCTCGTCGACGCGGCGGCGCGCTCGCAGATCGGCGTGGACCCGGGCGGGTACCGCACGATCTTCGACGGCACGCAGGAGTCGCTGTACGACTGGTTCCAGGCGCCGGACGGCAAGTTCACGCTCGAGCCGGGCGGTTCGCTGAGGTCGAGCGGCGGTCTGGGCATGCTCTGGTACGCGGGCGAGGAGCTCGGGGACTTCTCCGTGAAGCTCTTGTACCGCGACGTCTCGGAGGGTGACCACCACGCCAACACCGGCGTGTTCACCCGGTTCCCGAACCCGGAGGAGCCCGGCGACGCCGAGTGCGCCGAGGGTCAGACGTCGCCCGCGTGGGTCGCGATCTACTGCGGTCACGAGATCCAGATCTACGACGGTCCGACGGGCGAGCCCCAGAAGACCGGCTCGGTCTACAACTTCGACCCGGTCGGCCTGAACACCGGCGGCGAGAAGCCCAAGGGCGAGTGGAACGAGTACGAGATCCGGGTGGTCGGGCAGCAGTACACGATCATCCGCAACGGCGTGGTCATCAACGAGTGGGAGAACGCGCCGGGGCAGCAGTCGTCCCGTGCGGGCGACCCGCCGACCGACCTGCGCCAGTTCGAGCGCGGCTTCATCGGCCTGCAGAACCACGGGAGCGCGGACCTCATCGAGTTCCGCGACGTCCGGGTGGCGGACCTGTAGCACCGCCGGGGGGGGGGGCCCCCAGGCCGCGGGGGCCCCCCGCCAACCGCGCCCGGGGGTCCCGGTAGCTCCGGCGGCCCGCCGCGGGCGGCGGGCCGGCCCCGCGGACA
>NZ_JAAFAN010000118.1:0-5440 GCF_010287905.1 Cellulosimicrobium composti | reverse complement strand
GCGCCCCCGGTGCCGCGACGCCCGGGCTCCACCCCGCCCCCCCCCCCCCCCCCCCGCCCGGGGGGGCCCCCCCCCCCGGGGGGGGGCGGCCCCCCCCCGGCCCCCCCCCCCCCGGGGGGGGGGCCCGGCCCACGTCGCCCGGGGCGACGGTCTCTTTACCGCCGCCCCGGTCGGGTGCACACTCGTCAGGTCTGTGCTCGCCGCCGACGCACAGCGCACTCCCGGTCGGCCCCGCCGACCGCACGGCACGCCCGCAGGACGCGCCACGTCGTCCGGCCCGACGACCACTCACCCACGTCCCCGGCACGACGCCGCCACCCCTGCCGCGCCCGGGACCTGCCGGACCTGGAGCACCCATGAGAAGACTCCGCACCGCCCTGCCCGCGAGCGTCGCCGCCGCGGCCGCAGCCCTCGTCCTCGTCGCGAGCCCTGCCGTCGCGCACGGCGGCAAGCCGACCCCGCGCCCGCCGGTCGTCACCGACGTCGCGACCGGCCTCGTGACACCGCTCAGCCTCGCGGTCGGCCCGCACGGCACGACCTACGTGACCCAGAACTTCCCCGGCCTGCTCACGGCGGTCGGCCGGGACGGCACGCCGAGCGTCCTCTACGCGTCGCCCGACGGCGGCGAGGTCGGCGGCGTCTCCTACGCCGACCGCCGGATCACGTTCACCGAGACCCAGCTGGGCGAGGAGGGCCCCGTCGCGTCGGAGGTGTCCACGCTGCGCACGGACCGGTGGGGCAACCCCACGGGCGCACCGCGCGTCCTGGCCGACACGTTCGCCTACGAGCGCGCGAAGAACCCCGACGGGCGCACTGCGTACGGCCTGCTGAGGACCGGCCGGGCGTGCCTCGAGCAGATCCCCGCCGGTCCGCTCCCCGCGCGTTACACCGGCATCGCCGACTCGCACCCGTACGCGACGACGACGGTCCGCGGCACGACCTACGTGGCCGACGCGGGAGCGAACGCGATCCTGTCGATCAGCGAGCGCGGGAAGGTCCGAACGGTCGCCGTGCTGCCCCCGCAGCCGGCCGTCGTCACGGCCGAGTTCGCCGCGAGCCTCGGGTGGCCGGACTGCGCCGTCGGCCAGACGTACTGGTTCGAGGCCGTCCCCACGGACGTCGAGGTGGGTCCTCGCGGCGTGCTCTACGTGACGACGCTGCCCGGCGGCCCGGAGGACGACAGCCTCGGCGCGCGCGGCGCCGTCTACACGGTCGACCCGTGGAAGGGGAAGGTGCGCCAGGTCGCGTCCGGCTTCGTGGGCGCGACGAACCTCGCGGTGACGGACCAGGGCACGGTCTACGTGAGCGAGCTGATGGGCGGAAGGATCTCCCAGGCCGGCAGGCGCGGCCCGAGCACCGTCGTCGAGGTCCCGCTCCCGGCAGGGCTCGAGTGGGACGGCAAGGGCCTGCTCGCGACGACGAACGTGCTGCCGCCGGACGACACGACGCCGCCCGACGGTCACCTCGTGCGCGTCGACCTCGGGAAGCACCGCGGCCGCTGACACCTCGCGCGGCCCGGGCCGACCCGACACGCGCGGGCGCCCGGGCCGTGCCGCGCCGTCCCGCCGGTCGCTCGTGGTCAGCCGCTCCCGAGCACGAGGACCATGACCACGGCGCCGAGCGCGACGGCGACCCCGAACGCCGCGGCGACGATCCCGACGACGACGCCCACGCGGGTCCCCGCCGAGGCGACGACGGTCATGCCCAGACCCTGGGCTGCCTCCGTGACGAGGCGCCGCCCGACGCTCGTGTCGTAGACGGCGGTCGTCCGTCGGCCGTCGGCGTCCGCGACGGACGTGCGGTAGGTCGATCGGATCGTCCCGCGCGCGACGGAGCGCACCCAGCCCTTCTGGGGCTCGACGAACCGCCCGTCGGCGTCGAGCGCCCAGCGCGTGTGCCGGACGACGTCGGTGAGCTCGACCCGCGCGCCGTCGGGCAGGACGCGCACGAGGTGCGTGTCGAGCGTCGCGAGGCGGCGGCGCGAGAACACGCTCCACCACGCCGCGTCGGGCCGGTCGAACCGCAGCTCGAACCCGTCGGGACGCTCGTCCACGATCCGGTAGGGCGTGCCCGCGGCGCGGGCGCGCACGGCGGCGGCGAGGTCCTCGGCGGTCGGCACCCCGCGAGTGTAGGGCCGTCAGGACGGTGCGACCGCGCGCCGCAGCGCCTCGACGCTCACGTCCACGTCGGCGTCGGTCGTCGCCCACGAGCTCACGGACACGCGCAGGACGGCGCGGTCGTGCCAGCGGGACCCGGACATCCACACGGTGCCGTCGGCGAGCACGCGGCGCACCACGTCCTGCGTGCGCGCGTCGTCGCCGAACGCCGCGCACACCTGGGTGAACACGACGTCGTGCAGCACCTCGGCGCCGTCGAGCGACCGCAGCGCGTCGGCGAACGCGGTCGCGTGCCGGCAGAACCCGTCGACGAGGTCGGCGGCGCCCGAGCGCCCGAGCGCGCGCAGCACCGCCCAGACCGCGAACGCGCGCCCGCGCCGCGACAGCTCGGGCACCTTGTCGAGCGGGTCGCCCGCGTCGCTCTGGATGAGGTAGTCCCCGTGCATGCCCATCGCGGCGCGCAGCGGGGCGGGGTCGGCGACGATCGCGAGCCCGCAGTCGTAGGGGACGTTGAGCGTCTTGTGGGCGTCCGTCGCCCACGAGTCCGCCGCCTCGTACCCCGCCACGAGGTGGCGGTGGGTGGGCGACGCGGCCGCGAAGAGCCCGAACGCGCCGTCGACGTGCACCCACGCGCCGTGCCGGTGGGCGATCTCGACCGCGGGGTCGAACGGGTCGAACGCGCCGGAGTGGACGTTGCCCGCCTGGAGCACGACGACGGTCGGCCCGCCCGGCGCGCCGTCGGGGGGATCGGCCAGCGCGCCCTCGAGCGCCGCGGCGGAGAGCCGACCCTGGTCGTCCGCGGCGACGACCTCGGGCGCACCGAGGCCGAGGTAGGACAGCGCGAGGTCGACCGACTCGTGCCGCTCGGCGCCCACGAGCACGCGGACGCGGGGCGCGCCGGTGAGGCCGTCGCGCCGCACGTCCCACCCCGCGCCTCGCAGCACCTCGCCGCGCGCGGCCGCGAGCGCCGTGAAGTTCGCGGTCGTCGCCCCCGTGACGAACCCGACCGCGCTCGACGCGGGCAGCCCGAGGAGGTCGAGCAGCCACGCGCTCGCCACGTCCTCGACGGCCGTGTGCGCGGGGGTGAGGCCCCGCAGCGCGCAGTTCTGGTCCCACGCGCTCGTGAGCCAGTCGGCCGCGAGCGCCGCGGGGTGGCTGCCGCCGATGACCATGCCGAAGAAGCGGCCCGAGGGCATGGCGGTGAGGCCGGGCCCGCACGCGGTGGCGAGCAGGTCGACGACCTCGGGCGCCGGCGTCGGGGCGTCCGGCAGGTCGGTGCCGAGCGCGGCGACGACGTCCGCGACGCCGGCTCGCGGCGGGACGGGCCGTGTCGCGAGGGAGTCGAGCCACGCGGCGGCGTGCTCGTGCGCCCGCAGGAGGGCGGCGTCGCGATCGTCCATGACCGCTCCTGACCGGGCCGGACCGGCGCCGGCCCCTCCCGCCAGGCTGGACCCGGCCCGGGCGCGGGTCAACCGCGGCGGCGATCCGGCACGCGCGTACTTCTTACGCCCAGGCAACGGCCAGGCAACACACGGTGCCTACCGTCGGGCGGGCCAGATGTTCCCCCGACGGAAGGCTTCCCCGTGAGAACGCTCACACTGACCCTGACCGGCCGCGCCGTCGCGGCCGTCGTCGCCCTCGTGCTCGCGCTCGCCGCGCTCGCCGCGGCTGTCGCGTACACCGTCGCCGACTCCCGCTCGACGGCCGCCGCGGCCCGCGCCGAGGGCGAGGCGCCGCCGGTGCTCGCGGCGGGCGCGACCAACCCGCTCGGCATCACGTCCGCGCGCTACGCGACCGCCACGGCGACCGCCGCGACCGGGAAGCCGAAGGTCGTCGTCGTCGCGACCGGCGGCACCATGGCCGGCAAGGCCACCGGCCGCGACACGTTCACGAGCTACCGCGCCGGCACGTACCTCATGGAGGACATGCTCGACACGCTGCGCCCGGAGCTCGACGCCGTCGCGGACGTCACCGCCGTCCAGTTCGGCAACGCGGGCTCGTCCGGCTACTCGATGGAGCAGTTCCACGCGCTCACGCTCGAGGTGGAGAAGCAGCTCGAGACGGCGGACGCCGTCGTGGTGACGACCGGCACCGACACGCAGGAGGAGTTCGCGTACTGGCTCGACCTCACGGTGCGCTCGCGCAAGCCCGTCGTGACGTCCGGGTCCATGCGTCCGTGGGGGGCGGGCGCCGGGCCGGACTCCGACCTCGTGTTCGGCACCGACGCGCCCGCGAACCTCTACAACGCGATCAAGGTGGCCGCGTCGCAGCAGACGTACTGCTTCGGCACCGTGCTCATGCTCAACGACGAGATCCAGGCGGCCCGCGAGGTCACCAAGACCAACTCCTACCGCACCGACACGTTCCAGACGCGCGAGTACGGCGTGCTCGGCTGGATCGACGGCAGCAACATCACGCTCGGCCGCGCCCCGGCGCGCGTCATGGCGTGCGACAGCGAGGAGTGGTTCACGCCGTTCGACCTCTCCCAGGTCGACCCGAAGGCGCTGCCCCGCGTCGAGATCCTCGTGTCCTACCAGCAGGCCGGCGGCGAGGCCGTGACGGCGTTCGCGAACGCGGGTGTCCAGGGCATCGTCACGGCGGGCACCGGCGCGGGCGGGATCTCGTCGGCCATGAGCCAGGCGCGCACCGCGGCGGTCCGCGAGGGCGTGTGGTTCGTCTCGACGACGCGCACCGGGTCGGGGTCGTCGTACGGCGGCGGGAACGGCGTCATCGCGGGCGGCGACCTCACGGCCGTCAAGGCGCGGCTCCTGCTGCTGCTGTCGCGGGCCTTCACCGACGACTTCGCGACGGCGCAGGGCTGGTTCGCCACCTACGGCTCGCGGTCGTTCGACCAGTCCGCCACGGCGGGCACGATCGGTGCCGAGCCGGGCTCGACCTCGGTGTCCTTCACCGCGACGGCGACGCCGGTCTGCAAGGCCGCGGGCAACAAGCTGTGGCTCACGGCGTCGGTGACCAACACGGACACCGTGCCGATCGACGTGCGCGTGACGTCGTCGTCCGGCGAGCACACGTTCACCGCGGTCCCCGCGGGCGAGACGGCGGAGAAGACGTTCTCGGTCAAGGGCAAGACGCTCCCGGCGGGCGAGGTCGCGCTCGTCGCGACCAAGGACGTCGACGGCCGGACCGTCGAGACGGAGGCCGCCGCGGCCTACCCGGAGACGGCATGCCGGTGATGGCGGACTGACCCGCCGCCGCGCCGAACACGGGGTTGGGGTGGGGGAGATGCCCGGAAAAACCCACCACCCCCCGATGGAGCCGGCCCGCGCGGGGTGGAGCGGGGGGGGGGCGCGCCCCACCCCGCG
>NZ_JAAFAN010000117.1:0-5608 GCF_010287905.1 Cellulosimicrobium composti | reverse complement strand
GGTGTGTGTCGGTTGTTTGAGAACTCAACAGTGTGCTTGTTAGTCAATGCCAAATTTTTTGTCCCTGTGGCATGGCTGATCGTTCCTGCTCGTTCGGGTGGGGTGGTTGGTTGTGTCTGGGATTCCTTTGGTTGATTTCGGAAGATGATGTCATCTTTCGTGTTGATGCCAGTCTTGTGAACCCTTGGGGTTCGCTTCGTATGGATTGTTCACCGCTGGGTTTGCCCGGTGGTGGGCGTTGTTCATTTACGGAGAGTTTGATCCTGGCTCAGGACGAACGCTGGCGGCGTGCTTAACACATGCAAGTCGAACGATGAAGCCCAGCTTGCTGGGTGGATTAGTGGCGAACGGGTGAGTAACACGTGAGTAACCTGCCCTTGACTTCGGGATAACTCCGGGAAACCGGGGCTAATACCGGATATGAGCTACCTTCGCATGGGGGTGGTTGGAAAGTTTTTCGGTCAGGGATGGGCTCGCGGCCTATCAGCTTGTTGGTGGGGTGATGGCCTACCAAGGCGACGACGGGTAGCCGGCCTGAGAGGGCGACCGGCCACACTGGGACTGAGACACGGCCCAGACTCCTACGGGAGGCAGCAGTGGGGAATATTGCACAATGGGCGCAAGCCTGATGCAGCGACGCCGCGTGAGGGATGAAGGCCTTCGGGTTGTAAACCTCTTTCAGCAGGGAAGAAGCGCAAGTGACGGTACCTGCAGAAGAAGCGCCGGCTAACTACGTGCCAGCAGCCGCGGTAATACGTAGGGCGCAAGCGTTGTCCGGAATTATTGGGCGTAAAGAGCTCGTAGGCGGTCTGTCGCGTCTGGTGTGAAAACTCGAGGCTCAACCTCGAGCTTGCATCGGGTACGGGCAGACTAGAGTGCGGTAGGGGAGACTGGAATTCCTGGTGTAGCGGTGGAATGCGCAGATATCAGGAGGAACACCGATGGCGAAGGCAGGTCTCTGGGCCGCAACTGACGCTGAGGAGCGAAAGCATGGGGAGCGAACAGGATTAGATACCCTGGTAGTCCATGCCGTAAACGTTGGGCACTAGGTGTGGGGCTCATTCCACGAGTTCCGTGCCGCAGCAAACGCATTAAGTGCCCCGCCTGGGGAGTACGGCCGCAAGGCTAAAACTCAAAGGAATTGACGGGGGCCCGCACAAGCGGCGGAGCATGCGGATTAATTCGATGCAACGCGAAGAACCTTACCAAGGCTTGACATGCACGGGAAGCCACCAGAGATGGTGGTCTCTTTGGACACTCGTGCACAGGTGGTGCATGGTTGTCGTCAGCTCGTGTCGTGAGATGTTGGGTTAAGTCCCGCAACGAGCGCAACCCTCGTCCCATGTTGCCAGCGGGTTATGCCGGGGACTCATGGGAGACTGCCGGGGTCAACTCGGAGGAAGGTGGGGATGACGTCAAATCATCATGCCCCTTATGTCTTGGGCTTCACGCATGCTACAATGGCCGGTACAAAGGGCTGCGATACCGTAAGGTGGAGCGAATCCCAAAAAGCCGGTCTCAGTTCGGATTGGGGTCTGCAACTCGACCCCATGAAGTCGGAGTCGCTAGTAATCGCAGATCAGCAACGCTGCGGTGAATACGTTCCCGGGCCTTGTACACACCGCCCGTCAAGTCACGAAAGTCGGTAACACCCGAAGCCCATGGCCCAACCCTTGTGGGGGGAGTGGTCGAAGGTGGGACTGGCGATTGGGACTAAGTCGTAACAAGGTAGCCGTACCGGAAGGTGCGGCTGGATCACCTCCTTTCTAAGGAGCTACCAGCACTCCTGGGGTCGGCCGTTGGTCGCCCGGGGTGTTCAGGTGCCACGCTGCCGCCGAACGCGCGGTGGGTGGTTGCTCATGGGTGGAACATTGACGAAAGAGCTCTGGTCGTGCGCTGGTGTCAGTACCTGCGTCTGCCGGCTGGTGCGTCGCCTTCGGGTGGTGTGCTGGTGGGTGGGTGTGGTGGAACCTCACTGGGGGACGGGTCGGGGCTTGTCGAGCACACTGTTGGGTCCTCAGGTCACCGGCCACCGGTTGGTGGGGTGCCTGGTACGGGCCGGTCCTCGGACCACGAACCGCTTCGTCGGGTGTCTTCGGGCATCGGGTGGGGTAGGCGGGTCTGGTGGGGGTCGGGGTCGTTGGTTGTTTGAGAACTGCACAGTGGACGCGAGCATCTTTGTAAAGATCAAGACGCACCCTTTGGGGTGTGGTTCTTGGTTCTCTGCAGTTTTGTTGTTGTTGAAGTTTTTAAGGGCACAGGGTGGATGCCTTGGCACTAGGAGCCGAAGAAGGACGTGGTAGCCTGCGATAAGCCTCGGGGAGCTGGCAAACGAGCTGTGATCCGAGGGTTTCCGAATGGGGGAACCCCGCACGAGTCATGTCGTGTGACCCGCACCTGAATATATAGGGTGTGTGGAGGGAACGTCGGGAAGTGAAACATCTCAGTACCGACAGGAAGAGATATTCCGTGAGTAGTGGCGAGCGAAAGCGGATGAGGCCAAACCGGGCGCGTGGTAAAGCTGTCAGGCGTTGCGTGTTCGGGGTTGTGGGACCCTTCTGGTGGATCTGACAGTCCGCCGGGGAGTGAGAAAGCCGTGTCATAGTCGAACCGCATTGAAAGGCGGACCACAGACGGTGCGAGTCCGGTAGACGAAATGGTGCGGCCTCCCGAAGGGGATCCCAAGTAGCACGGGGCCCGAGAAATCTCGTGTGAATCTGGCAAGACCACTTGCTAAGCCTAAATACTACCTAGTGACCGATAGCGGACCAGTACCGTGAGGGAAAGGTGAAAAGTACCCCGGGAGGGGAGTGAAATAGTACCTGAAACCGTGTGCCTACAATCCGTTGGAGCCTCCTTGGCTGGGGTGACAGCGTGCCTTTTGAAGAATGAGCCTGCGAGTTAGTGCTCAGTGGCGAGGTTAACCCGTGTGGGGAAGCCGTAGCGAAAGCGAGTCCGAACAGGGCGATTCAGTCGCTGGGTCTAGACCCGAAGCGAAGTGATCTAGCCATGGGCAGGTTGAAGCGCGGGTAAGACCGCGTGGAGGACCGAACCCACCAGGGTTGAAAACCTGGGGGATGACCTGTGGTTAGGGGTGAAAGGCCAATCAAACTTCGTGATAGCTGGTTCTCCCCGAAATGCATTTAGGTGCAGCGTCACGTGTTTCTTGCCGGAGGTAGAGCTACTGGATGGCCGATGGGCCCTACAAGGTTACTGACGTCAGCCAAACTCCGAATGCCGGTAAGTGGAAGCGTGGCAGTGAGACTGCGGGGGATAAGCTCCGTAGTCGAGAGGGAAACAGCCCAGACCACCGGCTAAGGCCCCTAAGCGTGTGCTAAGTGGGAAAGGATGTGGAGTTGCACAGACAACCAGGAGGTTGGCTTAGAAGCAGCCACCCTTGAAAGAGTGCGTAATAGCTCACTGGTCAAGTGATTCCGCGCCGACAATGTAGCGGGGCTCAAGTACACCGCCGAAGCCGTGGCATCTGCGCTCAACTCAGGCCTTCGTGGTCCAGAGGCGCAGGTGGGTAGGGGAGCGTCGTGTGGGCGGTGAAGCCGCGGGGGAACCCAGCGGTGGAGGCCACACGAGTGAGAATGCAGGCATGAGTAGCGAAAGACGGGTGAGAAACCCGTCCGCCGAATGACCAAGGGTTCCAGGGCCAGGTTAATCCGCCCTGGGTAAGTCGGGACCTAAGGCGAGGCCGACAGGCGTAGTCGATGGACAAGGAGTTGATATTCTCCTACCGGCGAAGAACCGCCCATACCGAGCCCGGTGATGCTCACCGCCCAAACCTGTCCACCGGCCCTTCGGGGCCACCGGGCAGGGGCGCGCGGGACCCAAACCGGTAGTAGGTAAGCGTATTAACAGGGGTGACGCAGGAAGGTAGCCCGGCGTGGCGATGGTTGACCACGTCCAAGGCTGTAGGCCGTCGGGTAGGCAAATCCGCCCGGCATCAAGGCTGAGAGCTGACGGTGAGCGCACAAGCGCGAACTGGGTGATCCTATGCTGCCAAGAAAAGCCTCGACGCGAGGTTCTAGCCGCCCGTACCCCAAACCGACTCAGGTGGTCAGGTAGAGAATACTAAGGCGATCGAGAGAATCGTGGTTAAGGAACTCGGCAAAATGCCCCCGTAACTTCGGGAGAAGGGGGGCCCGAAGCGTGAACACCCTCGCGGTGGGAGCGTGGACGGCCGCAGAGACCAGGGAGAAGCGACTGTTTACTAAAAACACAGGTCCGTGCGAAGTCGCAAGACGATGTATACGGACTGACGCCTGCCCGGTGCTGGAAGGTTAAGAGGACGGGTCAACCCCTCGGGGTGAAGCTCAGAATTTAAGCCCCAGTAAACGGCGGTGGTAACTATAACCATCCTAAGGTAGCGAAATTCCTTGTCGGGTAAGTTCCGACCTGCACGAATGGCGTAACGACTTCTCCGCTGTCTCAACCGCGAACTCGGCGAAATTGCACTACGAGTAAAGATGCTCGTTACGCGCAGCAGGACGGAAAGACCCCGGGACCTTTACTATAGCTTGGTATTGGTGTTCGGTGCGGCTTGTGTAGGATAGGTGGGAGACTGTGAAGCCCGTACGCCAGTGCGGGTGGAGTCAACGTTGAAATACCACTCTGGCCGCTTCGGATGTCTAACCTCGGTCCGTGATCCGGACCAGGGACAGTGCCTGGTGGGTAGTTTAACTGGGGCGGTTGCCTCCTAAAATGTAACGGAGGCGCTCAAAGGTTCCCTCAGCCTGGTTGGCAATCAGGTGTCGAGTGCAAGTGCACAAGGGAGCTTGACTGTGAGACTGACAGGTCGAGCAGGGACGAAAGTCGGAACTAGTGATCCGGCGGTGGCTTGTGGAAGCGCCGTCGCTCAACGGATAAAAGGTACCCCGGGGATAACAGGCTGATCTTGCCCAAGAGTCCATATCGACGGCATGGTTTGGCACCTCGATGTCGGCTCGTCGCATCCTGGGGCTGGAGTAGGTCCCAAGGGTTGGGCTGTTCGCCCATTAAAGCGGTACGCGAGCTGGGTTTAGAACGTCGTGAGACAGTTCGGTCCCTATCCGCTGCGCGCGCAGGAAACTTGAGAAGGGCTGTCCCTAGTACGAGAGGACCGGGACGGACGAACCTCTGGTGTGCCAGTTGTTCCGCCAGGAGCACCGCTGGTTGGCTACGTTCGGAAGGGATAACCGCTGAAAGCATCTAAGCGGGAAGCCTGCTTCAAGATGAGGTTTCCAACCCCTACGGGGGGAGAGGCACCCAGCAGAACACTGGGTCGATAGGCCGGACGTGGAAGCGGGGACGAAAGACCCGTGCAGCTGACCGGTACTAATCAGCCGACAACTTCAACACCCAACACACTCGTGCTACGCGTCCACTGTGCGGTTCCCGAACCACCAACACCACACCCCACGGGGTGCCCCAGCGTGTTGACAGTTCAACAGAGTTACGGCGGTCACAGCGAAGGGGAAACGCCCGGTCCCATACCGAACCCGGAAGCTAAGCCCTTCAGCGCCGATGGTACTGCCCTGGAGACGGGGTGGGAGAGTAGGACGCCGCCGGACAACCCTTCACCGAAGGCCCACCCCACACGGGGTGGGCCTTCGGCATTTCC
>NZ_JAAFAN010000116.1:0-5674 GCF_010287905.1 Cellulosimicrobium composti | reverse complement strand
GCAGGTTGCCGTAAATTTGGCAAAACCCCTTCGGGGCTCCCGCTTCGGGGCGCCGGGGGGGGGGCGGGCAACCCCGGCGGGGGGGGGGCGGCCCCCGCAGGACCGGCCGCCCGCCGTCGCGGGACGTCAGCGCGTCAGCAGGCGCCGACGAGCTTCCACGGGCCCCACTCCTCGGCGCCCGGGACGTTGTTCTGCGTCCACCACTTCGCCTCGTAGATGTTGCCCTCGTGCGAGACCTTCGTCCCGCCGGTGTACGTCGCGGTCGACGACCACGCCGCGTCGGTGCACTCGCCCGGCTCGCCGCCACCGGGGTTCTCCCCGCCCGGGTTCTCGCCGCCGGGGTTCGTGCCGTCCGCGGTGACCGTGAGGTCCACGCAGTTGTAGAACGCGTTCACCGTGTCCGCGACGCTCCAGCGCGCGAGGATCGTGTGCTCGCCGAGCGGCAGGCCGGTGAGCGTGTGCGAGATGTCCTTCGGGGGCTGGACGTTGCCGCCGTCGAACGACGCGAAGAGCTCGCCGTCGACGAAGTACTCCCAGACGCTCGTCGCGTGGTTCGCGGTGAGCTTCCACTGGAAGGTCACGTCGCGGCCCGTCGTCGTGCGGGGCCAGGGCTTGGACTCGTCGTCGAGGATCGCGTAGCCGCTGCCGCCGGAGCACTGCATCGAGCCCTTGGGGGCCTCGACGGACTGCGGCTCGTACTTGATGGAGCCGCAGTCGAAGGACGTGGCGCCCGTGGCGCACTGGTCCTGCCGGCTCGGCGGGGACGTGATCCAGCCGTGCGCCGAGGCGCTGGGGGCGATCGCGATCGGGGCGACGATCGCGCTCGCGCCCACGGCGGCGGCGAGGAGCGCCGCGCGGAGTCGCTTCATGGGGGACTCGCTTCCTGTGTCGGGGAGGGCCGACGCCGTGCGGAGCCCGCACCGTCGGCCGTGACGTCGTGGACCGTAGGCAGCCCCGCGACGTCCGCTCAACGACTACGCACGCCGGCTCCCGGGTACGGGAACACCCGTACCCGGCGGGCCCGAGGGACCAGGATCGTGCGGCTCCCGCGGTGCCGCGACCGGGGCGGACGGGGCCTCCCGCGCGGCCCCAGCGGGTGAAAACGTGTGGGGATCACGTAGCCCGGGAAGGGTGGGCGGCGGCCGTCCGGCGCGCTCGCGCGCGGGTCCGCCCGAGCAGCCGGGATCAGGCGGACGCGTCCTCCTCGCGCAGCCGGGGCTCGGTGCGCAGCGCCGGGCGGACGCCCGACTTGTCGGCGTAGAACGCGCGCACGACGTCCATGTCGGCGCGCACGTCCCCGGTGAGCTCGATCGTCGGCCCGAGGCCCGTCGTCATCGTCGTGCGGTCGACGTACCCGAGAGTCACCGGCAGGTGCGCCTCGCGCGCGATCCGGTAGAAGCCCGACTTCCAGTACGACCCCACGCCGCGCGTGCCCTCGGGCGTCACGACCAGCGAGAACACCTCGCCGGCCTGGATGCGGGCGACCACGTCGGTCACCACCCGGCTCGGGTCGCGGCGGTCCACGGGGATGCCGCCGAGCGCGCGCATGAGGGGTCCCGCGGGGCCCGCGAACAGCGTGTGCTTGCCGAGCCAGCGCACGTGGATGCCGGTGCTCCACGCGATCGCGAGCATGAGCACGAAGTCCCAGTTCGACGTGTGCGGGGCGCCGACGAGGAGGGTCGGGCGACCGGTGTCGTAGGGCTGGGAGCGCAGCGACCACCGGCTGGTCGCCCAGTAGGCGCGGGCGAGGGCTCGGCGGATCACGACGCCACGGTACAGCCCCGTCCCCGGCGCGGCCGGTCGCCGTCGACAACCGCACGACGCCAGCGCTAGTCTCCCGGCGGGTAGGAAACTTCCCGACCTACCCGCTCGGCCCGGACCGACGTGACCGCACCCACTGCTCGACGGAGACCAGATGGACATCACCCCCGCCGGTACACCCGCCCTCCTGCGGACCCTCAACGCCCGCGCCGTGCTCGACGCGCTCGCCGCGGGCGCACGTCTCGCGCGGCCCGACCTCGTCGCGGCGACCGGCCTGTCCAAGACGACCGTGGCCCAGACGCTGCGTGCGCTCGAGGGGACGGGCGTCGTCACCGAGGCGGGCCTCGACCGCGACCGCCGTGGCCCGGCCGCCACCCTCTACCGCATCGACCCCGACTACGCGTTCGGGCTCGGCGTGGACGTCGCGCGCGACCGGGTGCGGGTCGCGCTCGTCGACGTCACGGGCGCCGTCCGGGCGCGCGCCGAGCGCCGGGACGTCAAGGCGACGCCCACGGCGCGGGCCCGCGCCGCCGCCGAGCTCGCGCGGGCGTGCGTGAGCGACGTCGAGGCCCGGCTCCCCGAGGGGACGCGCGTCGAGGTGACGCGCGCCGTCGCGGCGGTCCCGGCGATCGTCGGGCCCGACCACGTGACGATCCGCCGCGTGCCCGGCTTCGAGAAGGGCGGGACCGAGCTGCACGACGCGCTCGTCGACGCGCTCGGCTGCCCCGTGACGCTCGAGAACGACGTCAACCTCGCGGCGCTCGCGGAGCAGCGCGACGGCGTCGCGGCCGGCGTGCGCTCGTTCGTGGTCCTCGGGCTCGGGGACGGCTTCGGCGCGGGCCTCGTGCTCGACGGGCGGCTCCACCGCGGCGCGGCGGGCGGTGCCGGCGAGGTGTCGTTCCTCCCGCACCCGGGCCGCTCGCTCGGCGCCGAGACCCTGGGGGCCACGTCGCTCGCGGCGATCGCCAAGGAGAACGGCCTGCGCGACGCCGTGAGCGTCCAGGAGATCGTGGACCGCGCCGAGAACGGCGACGTCGCGTCGGGCGACGTGCTCGACGAGGTCGCCGAGCGGATCGCCGTCGTCGCGGCGTCGGTCGCGCTCGTCGTCGAGCCCGAGCTGTTCGTCCTCACCAACCAGGCGGCGCGCGAGCCCATCGCCGGCCGCGTGCGCCGTTTCCTCACCGAGAAGCTCGCGGTGCTCCCCGTCCAGGTCGTCCCGTCGGAGCTCACGTGCGACGCGGTCGTCGTGGGCGCCGCGCGCTCGGCGAGCGACGCCCTGCGCGACGAGGTGTTCCGCGCGGCCGCGGCCCACCCGGGCGAGCCCGACACGGCCGCGGCCCACCCGGGCGAGCCCGACACGGCCGCGGTACCCGACGAGCGCGAGGAGGCGGCGTCGTGACCGGCACCGCGGGCGGGCCGCCGTCGGACCTCGTCACGCGGCTGGGCCTGGCCCCGGACGCGCGCGCGATCATCCTCAACGCCGACGACTTCGGCATGTGCCGCGCGGCCAACCGCGCGGTCTCCGAGCTGCTCCTCGCCGGGCGGATCGACTCCGCGACCCTCATGGTCCCGTGCGCGTGGGCGCCCGAGGCGCTCGCGTTCGCCGCGACCCACCCCGTCGACGTGGGGGTGCACCTCGTGCTCACGAGCGAGTGGACGCGGTACCGCTGGCGGCCCCTCACCGGGGGCGGCACGTCCCTCGTCGACGACGCCGGCTACTTCCACCGCGACGTCCTCGCCGTCGAGCAGCAGGCGCGCGAGGAGGACGTGGCCGCGGAGCTCGCCGCGCAGGTCGACGCGGCGCTCGCCGCCGGGGTCGACGTGACCCACCTCGACAACCACATGGGCTCGGTCTACGGGCTCGAGACCGGCCGGTCGTTCCTGCCGCAGGTCCTCGGGCTCGCCGCCCGGCACGGGCTGCCGTTCCGGCTGCCGCGCACCACCGACGGGATGCTCCTGCCCCCGGGCGACGTGCAGGGACTGCTCGACGAGGCGACGGCCGCTGCCGACGCGCTCGGCGTCGTGCTCGTCGACCGCCTGTGGACCCACCCGTTCGAGCTCGCGGGGGAGGGGACGGTGGAGGAGGAGGACTACGAGGACGTCCGCTCCGGCTTCCTCGACCTCCTGCGCCGCGTGCCCGCGGGTGTCACGGAGATCTACCTGCACCCGATGCTCGACGACGACGAGCTCGGCGACGTCGCCGACTACGGCGTCGCGAAGCGCGGCTTCGAGCGCCGCCTGCTCGCCGACCCCGCCGTGTCCGCGGTCGTCGCGGAGGAGGGGCTCGTGCGCGTCGGCTGGCGCGACCTGCGCGCGGTCCAGCGGGGCGAGCGGTGAGCGCGCCCCGCCTCGCGCCCACGCCGCCGCCGGCCGGGCTGCTCGCGCGCGTGCGCGACCGCCGCCTCGCCGGTGCGCCGTCGCGCGCGCGGACCGTCGCGTACGCCGCGTCCGCGTTCCCCGCGAACCTGCTGCTCCAGACGTTCTCCGCGTTCGTCGTCTACTTCTACGTCGACCACCTGGGCGTGCCCGCCGGCTGGGTCGCCGGCGCGATGATCGCGCACGGCATCCTCAACGCCGTCCTCAACCCGCTCGTCGGCGCGGCGTCCGACCGGCGCCGCACCCGCTGGGGCCGCCGCGTCCCGTGGATCGGTCTCGGCGTCGTCCCGCTCGTCGTCGCGTTCGCGCTCGTGTGGATGCCGCCCGCGCTCGGCCCCACCGGGCTCGTCGTGTGGTTCCTGCTCGTCGTCGCCGTGTACGACGTCGCGTACGTCGTCGTCGTGCTCAACGTGTCGGCGCTCTTCCCCGAGATCTTCCGCACGACGGCGGAGCGCGCCCGCGGCAACGCGCCCCGCCAGATCTTCGGCCTCGTCGGGATGATCCTCGGCACCGCCGGCGCGCCGCTGCTCTACGGCACCCTCGGGTGGACGTGGATGGCGCTGCTGCTCGCCGTCGTGAGCCTCGCGTTCTTCGCGTGGTCGCTCGTCGGCATGGTCGAGCGGCCCGTCGACGAGGAGGCCGTGCGCGACCGCGAGGCCGCGGTCGGCCTCCGCGACCAGCTCCGGTACACGTTCGCCAACCGCGCGTTCGTCACCTACGTGCTCGGGTCGCTCCTGCTCCAGAGCACGACCGCGATCGTGCTCGCCGCCATCCCGTTCTACGTGCGCTACGTCGTCGGCGGCGCGGAGGCCGACGCGACGTTCCTCCTCGCCCCGATCTTCGTCGCCGCGATCCCGTCGATCGTCGGGTGGTCCTGGGTCGTGCGCCGCGTCGGCCCGCGCTCCGCGATGCTGTGGGTCGTCGCGGTCTACGGGCTCGCGACGTGCCTCTACCTCCTGCCGTCCACCGTGCTCGGGGCGGCCGCCGCGGGCCTCGCCGTCGGCGTCGGCGTCGCCGGCCTCATGCAGGTGCTGGAAGTCGCGCTCGCCCAGGTCATCGACGACGACGAGCGGCGCACCGGGCTGCGCCGTGAGGGCATGTACTTCGGCGCCAACGGGTTCGTCGTGCGCGGGTCCGTCATCGTCCAGGCGGTGCTCGTCGCCGCCGTGCTCGGCGCGAGCGGGTACGTCGAGGGCGCGGGCGACGTCGCGCAGCCCGAGTCCGTCTCCACCGGCGTGCGGCTCCTGCTCGGCGGCGTCCCTGTGCTCGTCGCTGCGCTCGCGTTCGTGTGCTTCTGGCTGTACCCGCTGCGCGGGCGCGACGCGGGCGAGGCCGTCGTCGAGGCCGAGGCGTCGCCCACGGCGGCGGATCCGTTGCCGCGGTAGCGCTCGGGGTCCTTCGAAGTCCTTCGGGGTCGTTCGGGGCGGCCCGGGAGGTCGGGGCGGGGGGGGGGGGGGGGGGGGGGCCCCCCCCCCCCCGCGCCCCCCCCCCCCCCCCCCCCCCGCCCCCCCCCCCCCCCCCCCCCCCCCCCCCCCCC
>NZ_JAAFAN010000115.1:0-6089 GCF_010287905.1 Cellulosimicrobium composti | reverse complement strand
CTGCGTCGGCGGTACGGCTACTACTGGACCCGGCTCGTCCTGACGGTCGCAGCGTTCGGTGCCGTCTGGGCGGGGATTGTCCTGGTGGGTGACTCCTGGTGGCAGCTCCTGCTGGCCGTGGTGCTCGCTCTCGTTCTTGCCCAGCTCGCGTTCCTGGGTCACGACAGCTCGCATCGGCAGGTGTTCCGGTCGCGGGCCTGGAACGACTGGACCGCTCGCATCATCGCGAACGCGCTCGTCGGGCTCAGCCATGCCTGGTGGACCGGAAAGCACGACGCTCACCATTCCGCCCCGAACCAGGAGGGCCAGGACCCCGACATTTCACCGGGCGTGATCGCGTTCACGCCCGCCGTCATGGCGAGCCGGCACGGCTGGCGAGGGTGGCTGGCACATCGGCAGGGCTGGTACTTCTTTCCCCTGCTCGCCCTGGAGGGCCTCAACCTGCACGTCGCGAGCGTGCGCCGGGTGCTCGGCCGCCGGCCCGTGCCGCACCGGGGCGTGGAGGTCCCGGTCCTGCTCGGGCGGCTCGCGCTCTACCTGGTGGCGCTGGGCCTCCTGCTCCCCCCGACCCTCGCGGCGGTGTTCCTGGCCGTGCAGCTCGCGGTCTTCGGCATCCTGCTCGGGGGGGCGTTCGCCCCGAACCACAAGGGCATGCCGATCGTCCCGGCGACCGCGGACGTCGACTTCCTGCGCCGCCAGGTCCTCATGTCCCGCAACATCCGCGGCGGCGCGGTCGTCGACTTCTTCATGGGTGGTCTCAACCGTCAGGTGGAGCACCACCTGTTCCCGAGCATGCCGCGCCCGAACCTCAGGCGCGTCCAGCCCCTCGTGCGCGAGTACTGCTCCCAGCTCGGCGTGGCCTACACCGAGGTCGGGTTCTTCACCTCCTACCGGATCGTCGTCCAGTTCCTCAACGACGTCCCCGGCCGAGCCCGCGACCCGTTCACCTGCCCCCTGGCCGCCAGCCTCGGACGCTAGCGACTCGGGCCGCCGGCGCACAGCCACTCCCAGGTTCGCTCCCAGGTACGAAGCGTAGGGTCACGATATCCGTGGCGAACGTGCCCCGTCTGAGGTGCGCGGGCCCGGAACCGCAAGGAGGCCGCCATGGCCACCACCCCGCTCACCTCTGCCACGAACGGCAGCCCAGTCTCTCGCCGCACGAGCCCAGCAGTCACGTCACGTAGCGCTTGGACCGAACACGGGTATGTCCCGCCGCCACGCAGCCGCACCGGAGCCATCTGGGTCGGCCTGTGCATTGCCGCGCTCGTCCTGGTCGCGCTCATCGTGTTCATGCTCCAGAACACCCAGCTCGTGCTCATCTCGTTCCTCGGCTGGCAAGGCTCCGTCCCCCTCGCCCTCGCCCTGCTCATCGCGGGAATCGGCGTCAGTATCGTCGCCCTCGTCGTCGGCACCCTCCGCATCCACCAGCTCCGCCGACGCCTCGCACACCGCCTCTAACGCCCGCGACATCACACCCACCCATGACCGACGACCGCGAGACCTCGCCAGAACGCCCCACCGACCTGCTCGGCGAGATCGACGCCTCCCAACGCCAGATGGAAGCCGTCGTCTCCGTCGTCGACCAGGGCTCGCCCATAGACCTCATCCACTACGTCGCCGCCCGCGCCCGTCTCGACGCCGCGATCGCCCAATGGAACCTGCGCGCCTCGACTACCTAGACGCAGCGGCGTGCGCCGCACCTGCGCGGCGGGCCGCGCCTGGCCCTCGACGAGGTCGACGAGGAGGCCGCCGTGAGCATGAGCAGCCACCGGTCCGGAGCGTGACGCCACTCTCGTCGAGGTCGCGCACAACGCGCACGACCTGGACTGCCGACCGGCCGAGCCATTCGCACTACCTCAATACGCACCGCTACCGGTAATGACTGTTTACCGCTTCTGCCGACGTCGTTCGGTGCCCGTCACCCGACTAGACGTAGCGGCGCCCGCCGCACCTGCGCGGCGGGCCGTGCCTGGCCCTCGAGGAGGTCGACGAGGAGGCTGCCAGGCGTCGGAAGCGTGAGCGTCCATCGGTCCGTGGTGCCCCGGGCCGTGCGGGCGACGTCGAGCTCGCATCGCCGGAGGTAACCGTCGCCGGCGTCAGTGCCTCCCCAGCGGTGCGTGACGACGTCGAGGCGCACTGCGGCGTGCTCCCACGGGCTGACGGCGACCAGCCCGGAACCGCGCTCTCGCGCCCGGGCGAGCAGCCGCCGGTGCTCGGGCGCCGTGAGCCAGGCGTCCGGGCCGATGACGACGTACGTCATGCCATCGAGCAAGGCGGCGACGACGCCAGCGGGATCGTCCCCGGCGCGCGGCACGAGCGCGACGCGATCGAGCGCCACGCCGGCGTCCGCGGCTGCGAGCATCCCGAGGTCGGGCGCCCCCACCACGGCGAGCCAGTCCGACGACCCTTGCGACATCGCGAGCAGCGCGAGCAGGAGCGACGTCGAGCCCGTCACGACGCTGGCCGCCCCGCGCGGCAGGCGCCCGCCGTCGAGGATCGCGCCGAGCGGCCGCGGAGCGTCGTCAAGGTCGAAGACACCTGGAGTCGACGAGCGCACGCCCGTGCGCAGCTCCGCGCGACGCAGGGTCGCGCGAGCCACCTCGAGCGGGTCGAGAGCGGTCGTCGGCACCCTTTCAGGTTACGCCGCTGTTCGAACTGGTGTTCCCCTTAGCAAGTCTCGTTAGCCCTTGGGGCCACAGGGCTTCTGCGTCGTTGACAGTGTCATTGACCAGCGCAACGGTCAGGGCGCAGCTGACCGGTGACGCGCAGCGGAGATCTGCGGCGGGCCCTCGTGAGGCTGCTCCGGCAACACCGGTCTGGGCGACCGCCGTGTGGCGCACCATGTCAGGTTCGCCTACACAGGGTTCGCCGGGGTCATTCCGCGGCCCCGACTACCGAGAGGAGATTGTCATGCAATGGTCTGGAGCGCGGGCGCTGGTGGGGGCAGCGTCGCTCGCGGCAGGGGTGCTCGTCATGGGTGTTGCGGTTCCAGCGTCCGCGGACGCTGTGTCGGACCCGGCGACCCAAGACGAACTGACCGCGGAGATGGACACACTTCGGTACCAGGTCAAGCTCGACGAGGCGGCCGGGGACGTGCAGATTCAGAACGACGGAACGATCGTTCAGACGATCGACGAGCAGCAGATGGTGCTCGAGCAGGACGGTAGCTGGACGATCAATGACGTACCGACTGAGGGGCAGATTACGCCGCAGTTCGTGAGCGGCTGTGCGGGCTCGTTCGGTGACGTTCTCCGGGTTCGCAACTACCTCCAAGGAAGCGCTACCCAGACGTGCGCTGAGGGCGCTTACCCACAGTGGATCCACTACCAACTGCGCAGTACCTGCGCCGGACCGCTGTGCATCATCTTCAGCAACGAGACCGGGCGAATCCGCAGCAACAACGGGCTCGGCTACAGCCGGGTGGCGAACGTGACGTATACCGAGGACTGCGAGTCGTCCGGCAACCGCAAGTACTCGCAGATCGTGTGGCCGGCCGGCAAGGGGGTCGAGTTCGGCCCGGTCGTCGACCGCGATGAACCGATCGTGGGCTGCGACCTCAACGCCTGAGGACAGTTCTTGCTCAGGGCTCCCGCTCGCCGGAGCGGGAGCCCTGATCGCCTGTCCAGAACATCCAAATAGGCTTGCCTGCGCGATCGCGCAGCGCGTCGTCCGCAAGCCCGAGTGCCGATCGCACCCAGTTCACAGATAGGCCCGCCGCAGCAGCGATATCGTCTGCGCTCGCCCCTGCGGCAGCGGCTAGCCGCACGTACTCGGCGAGCTGTACATCTCGGGCCGCTGTCTCTAGTTGCCGCGATCTTTCAACCATGCTTCTGAGCCCGGCGAGATGTCTGTCTACCTCCGACGCCATGAGTCGACTCTAGCGACCTGGGACTTCCCGCACAGATCCTCGTCAGGCGCACTGGGACGCCGGGTCAGTAGCAGTCAGCGAACCTACCTGGTCTGGAAGCTCGATCTACGGGTGGCCCTGGGCACGCTTCCATGTGACGATCCCCGCGAGCCGGCGACGACGCCGGCGCAACCATCGACAGAGGGGGCTCCATCGATGTCGCACGACCCTGCTCGCCGGAGGCAAACGCGCACCGTGGTAGCGCTGTTCTCCGCATTCAGCCTGGCTACTGGCTTGGCCTTCGTTGCACCTGCCAGTGCAGATGACCGGGATGAAGCCGCGCCCACCATTCTGCCTGGACCTGTCTCGTCGGAGGCTCCACGGTCCGACGACGCCTACCCCGAAGCTGATCTGCTCACCCTGCCGGTAGTGGACGACCAGATGCAGCAGGACGCCGTAATGATGGCGGAACGACTTGAAGGTCACGACCGGCTGGCGTCCGTCGGCATTTCTCTGGACCGCAGCACGATCGAGGTGTATTGGTACGGCGAGGAGCAAACCGACCTTAACCGGGTGCTCGACGAGGTGTCCTCTCCCGTCGCTCTACGCTCGAGCACCTACTCCCCGAAGGAGCTTCGGGAAGCCTCTCGCGCACTGCTCGACGGTACAGCAGGAGTCGACGTCGCAGGTGTCGCGCTACGTGCGGACGGCTCAGGGCTCGAGGTGACCCTGTCACCGAGCGCCGGGCCGGCGGCACGTAGTGCCGTCGCGGCAAAGCAGGATGCGGTCTCACGCGTCGCCGGTGTTCCCGTCGAGTTCGAGGAGATGCCTACTGCGCTGCAATCGCGCCAGAGCGACACCTACCACTTCGCCGGCGCACGGATTCACAAGTTCAGCAACAACCAGATCACCTCCCGATGCACGAGCAACTTCGCAGCGATCAGGCCCTCGGAGAACAACAAGAAGTACCTGCTCACGGCCGCGCACTGTGCGAATGTCGGGGACACCTGGGTCGTACACGACGGGGTCGCCGGCAGTAACTCGTACTACATGCTGGGTAACACGGTGAGCCGGAACGAGCTGTACGACGTCGCGACGATCGACAGCACCACGTCCTTCCCGTTCATGTGGACGGGGGCGTGGAACTCCAGCACGTACACGGAAATCAACGGGCTGACATCTCCGGTGGTCGGTACCGAGATCTGCTACTCGGGGTCGTACACGGGTCTCGTCTGCGGCAACATCGTGACCTCTCCGGAAGCCAATCGCCCCGTGAACCTTGGCGGCGGCGTGATCCAAACCGTCTACGGCTACCGCACCGAACAGGCGAACCAACAGATCTCCGCGGGCGAGGGCGACAGCGGCGGACCGGGCTACGTCCTGACGAACACTGCCTCGGGTCTGAAGCGGAACGCGGCCACGATCATCTCGGCCGGCACGAGCATTCCCGGAGCCACGTGTCCTGGCGACCCGTCGGCGAGCAACCGAGGTTGCGGGTACAGCATCATCACCACCTCGGTGGCGAAGGCGCTGACGTCGCAGAACCTGGCACTGCAGATCATCCCCTAACACACAAGGAGCCTGGTCAGCGGCGGGGGTTCGTCGCTGACCAGGCTTCTAGCTTCTCAGGAAGTTGGGTCGGGGTTCGGGTTCGTCAGGACATGCACGTCGACCCCAGTCCCCTTGACGGCGTTGCTCACACAGTCAAGAACGCGGTCGAGATCATCGCGTGTCGCATCGGGGACCATCACGATGGTCAGCCCAGTGGAAGGGTTGCTGAAAAACTCGTAGTGATCCTGTATGGCGGGGTCGGCCATGCATTCGTAGACAGTCTCCACACGACCATCTGTGGTCACGAGCCAGGGGCCCTCCGGCGCCTCTTCCGACTGCCGCGCGGTAGCGAACAGCGCCACAACAGCGGCGAGTACAGCGACCGCGGCACCCGCGCTCACGAACTGGATTCTGCGCCGCCTCACGACCTCCGGTGCACTGTTCTGCCCCACCGGATGAGCCTAACAGCGAGAGCAAAAGGCGAGGCGATTGCGACCGCATGCGGCCTCGTCCAACCATCTATGGCTCGCCGAAGACCGTGTCCGGGACGTCTGGCCAGTAGCCATGGACTGAGGACCGACGGTCTAAGGAAGTCACGGGTGCGAGAGGCCTGGGGGGCTGCTGCACGATTCCGTGACAGTTGGTTAGGCAGCTTGGTCGGCGGCCTGGCTCATGATGATCTCGAACTCGA
>NZ_JAAFAN010000114.1:0-6356 GCF_010287905.1 Cellulosimicrobium composti | reverse complement strand
TCCTACTTCCTTCGCCTGCCGGGACCGGCCGTGGCCGGACCCGACGCCAAAAAGACGGTTGGTGTGGGGGTCGTCGGGGGGGGGGGGGGGGGCCCCCCCCCCCCGCCCCCGCCTCGACATTTTCTCCCCCGTGCCCCTGGACGCGGCGAGACAGCGCTGTCACCATAGAGCGGACCTCCCGACGACGACGACGAGAGACACGCACCATGACCCGAACCCCCACCCACCCTCCTGCCCGGCGCCGCGCGCGCCGGCGCGCCACGACCGCCGTCGCGCTCGCGACCGCGGGCGCGCTGCTCCTGGCGCCCGCGACCGCGCAGGGCGCACCGCCGGCCTCCCCCACGACGACGACCGCCGTCGCCGACGCCCCCGCGTACGGCGCGCCCGACGCGACCGCCGCCGACTACTACGGCGCGCTCCTGCGCCACACGCGCTGGGTCGAGACGGTCTGGGACGCGTCGGCCGGCGCGTACCAGCTCAAGGACTTCAACTTCGCGGTCGTGCTGGGCAACGCGGTGCTCCTCACGCACGGCGAGTACGACGCCGAGCTCGCCGGGCTGTCCGAGGAGACGCTGCGCGCGCACACGCTCGCGACGATCAAGCACTACGCGGCGACCAACCGGTTCGTCGACCCGGCGGGCACGTGGGGCAAGAAGCTCTTCTGGGACTCGACGTTCCAGTCGTACTTCCTCGCCGCGGGCACGCTGCTGTGGGACGAGCTCGACGCGACGACCCGGGCGAACCTCACGACGATCGCGACCGAGCAGTCGCGCTACACGGCGGACCTCGACTTCGGGAACGACCCGCTCTCGGGCTCGTGGACCGCGGACTGGCCGACGGGCAAGTACCTCGGTGACACCGCGCAGGAGGAGGTCGGCGTCTACACGCAGGCCCTCGCGCCCGGTCTCGCGTGGGCCCCCGACGACCCGGACGCCGCGCGCTGGGCCGAGCAGCTCGGCGACTGGGGTCGCAACGCCGCGGGCCAGCCCACGGCCGACCGCAACAACCCGGCCGTCGTCGCGGGCAAGCCCGTCTCGTCGAACACGATGCAGACGATCCACGACACCTACCTCGTGGAGAACCACGGCTCGTTCGGACCGCACTACCAGTCCGACATCTGGCGCTCGGGCGGTCGCAACGCGATCCACTTCCTGCTCCACGACGAGCCGCTGCCCGAGATCCTCACGCGTCAGCCGAGCTCGGCGGAGCTGTGGGAGTCGATCAAGCTCGTCATGTCCGACGCGGGCGAGCCGTTCATGCCGATGGTCGCCGACCGCGAGTTCCTCTACGGCCGCGACGCGATCCCGATGGCGTTCCTCGGCCAGGTGCTGCGCGACCCGGACGCGGCGCGCGCCGAGGCGAACCTCGCGGCCGCGCTCGAGGACTACCAGGCGTACGAGCCCGTGCACCGCCTCGCGAAGTTCTCGGGCGAGCCCAAGTACGAGCCCGAGGCGCGCGCGGAGATCGCGATCTCCTACCTCCTGCACGTCGAGGCGGCCGAGTCCCCGGAGGGTCCGGTCGTGCCGACGCCGCAGGACGAGTTCTTCGAGCGCCTGGCGGGGGTGCGCGACTTCGGCGCGGTGCCCGGGCTGACGGTCCAGCAGTCCGCCGGCGCGTGGGCCGCGGCGTCCAGCCGCACGGGGTTCGTGAAGTTCCCCTGGGTGCCCGGGCACGACTCGTGGCTCTTCCACGTCTCGGGCTCGACGCCGTTCCTCTACCCGACCACGGGCGCGACGGTCGACGAGCGCCGCGTCACGACGTACACCGCGCCGCGCGACGGCTTCGAGGGGACGTCGTCGGTGTTCCGGGTCGGCGACGGCTACGCGGGCCAGGTGACGCTCCCGACGGGCGCCGCGGTGTACGCGTCGACGGGTGCGGGCACCGAGGACGCGAGCCTGTCCGTGCGCAACCTCGACATGGGCGGGTACTCCGGCCTCGACGGCTCGCGCACGTACACGACCGCCGAGGGCGAGACCACGGCGTCGCTCCCGGTCACGCGCCCCGCGGACCCGGCCGACGCGCGGGCCGCGCGCGTCGACGACCTCACGTTCGCGCCCGTCACCGCGCGGTACGTGCGGCTCCTCGGGCAGCAGGGCCACCCGCAGTACGGGTACTCGATGTTCGCGTTCCACGCGTACGGCGCGGACGAGGCGTCGGGCGCCGACCTCGCGGCCGGCAAGGTCGCGACCGCGTCGAGCGAGGACGCGGCGAACGGCCGTACCGCGGCCCGCGTGACCGACGGCAACGCGTCGACGCGGTGGGCCGTCGCGGTCGGCGAGCGCACGCGCCCCGACTCGTGGGTCCAGGTCGACCTCGGCGAGGAGACGACGGTCGGCGGCGTGCGGTTCGCGTGGGAGGCGAGCGCCGGGGCGCGCTACCTCGTCCAGACGTCCACGGACGGCGAGACGTGGACCACGGCCGCCGCGTACGGCAAGGCGCCGGCGGACGTGAACGTGGCGCGCCTCGACACGGTCGACCTCACGCCCGAGGGCGCGGACGAGCCGGGCCCCGTGACGACGCGGTACGTCCGCATGCAGGGCGTGCGCGGCGACGCGACGTACGGCTACTCGCTCTACCACCTGCGCGCGTTCTCGCCCGCGGGGACCGACGTCGCGGCGGGTCGCCCCGCGACCGCGTCGAGCGCCGCCGGGTCCAACCCGGCGGGCGCCGTCACCGACGGCTCCGCGACGACGCGCTGGGCGGTCGCGGTCGCCGACCGCACCCGGCCCGACTCGTGGGTGCAGGTGGACCTCGGCGCGCCGACCGCGGTGAGCCAGGTCCAGCTCGGCTGGGAGGTCGCCGCCGGCCAGGAGTACCGCGTGCAGACGTCGCTCGACGGGCAGGCGTGGCACGACGCCGCGTCCTTCCGGTACACGGGCGACCAGGTGCTGAGCAGCGACGGCGACTGGCTCAACGTCGAGGGCGAGGCCGGGTTCGTCGTGCGCGGGTCCGACGCGCCCCTCACCGTGTCGCGCGCGAGCGACACGCGCCACGTCGTGCGCCTCACGGACGGCGCGACCGGCCCCCGGCTCGTCGAGATGGTCCCGGGCGACGCCGCGGCGACCGCCGCGCAGGCGGGCGCGCGCGTGCCCGCGGCGGACGCGGACGGCGTGCTCGTGAGCCTCGTCGACGGCTTCGTCGTCGCGTTCAACCTCACCGGTGCCGACGTCACGACGACGCTCACCGTGCCGCACGACGGCGGCGCCGTGCCCGTCTACCAGGGCACGCAGACCGTCGGCGCCGACGCGTCCACGCTCGACGTCACCGTGCCCGCGGGCGACGCGGTCGTCCTCGCCCCGCGCGCGACGGTCGCCGCGCGCACCGGCGGGACGCCGGTCGGGGTCGCCGTCACGGCCGACGACGCGCGCTCGTTCCGCGTCGCGGGCGCCGGGACGCCGGTCGAGCTGCGCCACGCCGAGACGGGCGCGACGCGCACGGTCGGGGCGGCGCCGTCGGGCACGCGCGTCACGTTCCGGGACGCGACGCCGTTCCCCGTCGCGGACCACGCGCTGAGCACGCTGACGTTCCCCGCGTCGGTGCTGCCGGAGGGCATGACGTCGCCGTCGCTCGCCGTGGACGGCGACGCGGCGACCGCGTGGGTGCCCGGCCCGGACGGACGCATGGTCACCGACCTCGGCGCGCCGCGCGAGATCGGCACGGTCGTCGCCGCGTGGGAGCGCGGCGGGGCGCCCGAGGCGGTCGTCTCCGTGAGCGACGACGGCCTGACGTTCATCGACGTCGGCACGATCCGGGCGGGTGCCGCGCGCGGCACGCTCGCGGTCGACCGCACGGCCCGGTACGTCGCGCTGAGCACCGCGTGGGCCGACGGCGACCCGGGCCTCACGGCCCTGCGGGTGCTCGCGCCCGGCGCGGCCGACCCGTCGTCGCCGGCGCCCGTCTCCGTCACCGCGACGGCCGAGGTCCGGTGCCTGGCGGGCACGCCCTACGTCGCGGTGCGCGTCGTGAACGACGACGACGTGCGCCTCGACGTCGAGGTCGCCACGCCGTGGGGCACGCGGACCTTCCCCTCGGTGGCACCGGGGAAGAACGCGTACCAGTCGTTCGCCGTGCGCGGCGACGCGGACGCCGGTCCCGTGACCGTCACGGCCGCGCCGTCGGACGACGCCGACGAGCGCGAGACGGTCGCGACGCCCGACCACGGGCAGCCGACGTGCGGGTGACGCACCCGGCCTGACCGCCCGGGGCTCGCGCCGCTCGTGGTGCGAGCCCCGGGTCCCGGAGGTCGGGACCTTCGGCCGGTCCGGCGCCGCTCGGCGCAGCGCTACGGTCGAGGCCCGGCGGCACCGGCGGCCGGAGGGCCGACCTGCCGGGCCGCCGGGCCGTCGCGCGTGGGAAGGAGCCGCCGATGACCCGCCCCGGCCTCGTGGTCGCCGGACTGACCCGCCTGTCCGTCACGGACTGGCCCGGGCGGCGCGTCGCGACGGTCCGCACCCAGGGCTGCCCGTGGCGGTGCGGCTACTGCGACCACCCGGGTCTGTGCGCCGTCGCCGCGCACGGCGGCGCACGGGCCGCGGCCTCGGTCCCGTGGTCCGAGGTGGTCGCGTACCTGTCCCGGCGGCGCGGGCTGCTCGACGGCGTCGTGTTCTCCGGCGGCGAGCCCACCCTGCACCCCGGTCTCCTCGGCGCGATCGACGACGTGCGCGACCTCGGCCTCGCGGTCGGCCTGCACACCGCCGGGCCGTGGCCCGCGCGGCTCGCGCGCCTCCTGCCGTTCGTCGACTGGGTCGGCCTCGACGTCAAGCACCTGCCGTCGCGCTACCCGGCCGTCACGGGGACCGTCCCGTCGGGGCGCCGCGCGTTCGAGTCGCTCGCCGTGCTGCTGCGCTCGGGCGTCGACCACGAGGTCCGCACGACGGTGGACCCGGGCGTGCACACGCGCGCCGAGCTCCTCGCGCTCGGCGCCCACCTGCGCCGCCTCGGCGTGCGCGAGTGGGTGCTCCAGGAGGCCGTGCCCGGCGGCGCGGCCCCGGCGTGGGCCCGCGCGCTCGCCGGGCGCCGGCTCACCGACGTGCTCGACGACGCGGACCTCGCGTGGGCCCGGCGACGGACCGCGGCCTGACCCGGTCCGGTCAGAGCGGGCGGACCGGCTGGCGCAGCACCGTGCGGAGCCTCGCCGGGTCCGTGCGGCGCACGTCGCTCAGGTAGATCTCGTGGTGCGGTCCCGCGAAGGTCAGGCCGTGCTCGGGCAGGTACACGTCGTGCAGCTCCGCGAGCACCGGGCCCTCGTCGTCGTACGGGCCGACGTGCAGCGTCTGCACCGACCGGCCCTCGGTGAGGCTCGTGCGCCGCACGAGGTCGAGCGCGGCGGGCACGTCCTTCTTCGCGCGCACCGTCTCCGTCGCCGCGACGACGAGGTCCTCGCCGACCCAGTCCGGCTGCAGGACCAGCAGGGTCCAGCGCCACGCGTCCTTCTCGCGGCGCACGAACGTCCCCGGGTCGTCCGCCGTCCACAGGCCCTCGAGAGGCCCGACGACGAAGTCGCGCCCCTCGCGCTTGCTCGCGAACTTCACGGCGTAGGAGACCGAGAAGAGCGCCTCGACCGCCGCCGCGTACGCGGGCGACGTGTTCGGGTCGCCCGCGCCGTCGACGGCCAGGTAGCACAGCGTGGGCACGTCCACCTCGACGAACCGCCCGCGGGGCGGGGCGTAGAGCTCGCGGTGCAGCGCCTTGAGGTCGACCTTGTCCGTGGCCATGCGGCCGACGCTACCGGCGCCCTCCGACGACGTCCCGCGCGGCGGACCGGCGCGCGGCGCGCCGGCGCGTCAGGCGGTGCGACGCGCCAGGTCGCGCTCGGCGGGCGCCGCCTCGCGCACGGGCGTCACGTAGTCGACGACGGCGCGCACGACCTCGGGGTCGCGCAGGAGCCGGTGGTGCCCCAGCCCCTCGGTCGTGAGGAGCTCACCCTCCGGCCACGCCGCGGCGAGCGCCGCGCCCACGGGGTACGGGACCTCCTTGTCGGCGCGGTCGTGCACGACGAGCGCGGGCGGCACCGGGTGCGTGCGCACCGTCTCGCGCACGTCGAGCTCGCCGAGGGGCCGCCCCGCGAGGTCGGACAGCATCCCGCGCAGCAGGCCGCGCGTCGGCTGCGAGAGCCGCAGCAGGTCGGCGAACCCGTCGACCTCCCCCAGCACGTCCGTGATCGCCGCGACGAGGACGAGGCGCTCGACGGGGAGGCCGTCGCGCACCGCGAGGACCGTCGTCGCCCTGCCGGGCGAGTGGGCGCCGACGGCCGGCGCCGCGCCGTGCTCGCGCACCACCGCGGCGCGGGCGTCCCCGAGGTCGGGGATGGTGGTGCGGCCCGGGCCGGGCCGGCCCGGGCCGGCGTAGCCCTGGGG
>NZ_JAAFAN010000113.1:0-6427 GCF_010287905.1 Cellulosimicrobium composti | reverse complement strand
ATACGTCTTGCCCGTCCCCGTCGGACCGATCAGCAAGATGTTCGACTTCGCCAGCTCCACGTAGTCCGGGTCGTCGGCCGAGGGCGCCTCGCCCGCCTCCTCGGCGGCAGCGGCGGCACGCACGCGCTTGTAGTGGTTGTGTACCGCGACGGCCAGCGCCCGCTTCGCGCCGTCCTGCCCGACGACGTACCGGCTGAGGTGCGCGAAGATCTCGTGCGGGGTCGGCAGCGGCCCGTCACCGGTGACGACGTCCTGCGCGGCGGCCTCCGTCTCGCGGTCCTCCTCGACCATCTCGAGGCACAGCGCGACGCACTCGTCGCAGATGAACACGCCCGCCGGTCCGGCGATGAGGCGCTTGACCTGCCGCTGGGACTTGCCGCAGAACGAGCACGTGAGCGCGTCGGCCGCGCGTGGCCCGCGCTGGCCGCGGGGTGTGCCGTCGTCGGTGCCGTCGGAGCGTGCCACGGGGGCCTCCAGTCGGTGGGGGTAGCGGTCGACTGCGGCCGATCGTAGCCCGCGCCCATGACATGCCGGGCGACGCCCCGCGCCGTCCGGCGCGGAGCCTCAGGCGCGCGACGCCGGGGCGACCTCGCGCGCCCGGACCGGTGCGACGACGTCGCGCACGTCCGCGGGCACGGCCGCCCGGGCGGCGCGACGTCGCGCCGCGGACCGGCGCACCCCCTTGTCCGCCTCGACCACGAGCGGCACGACGAGCGACACGACGAGGCACGCGAGCCACTGGCCCGACGTGAGGCTCGTCGTCTGCAGCAGCTCCTGGAGGATGCGCGACTCGACCATGAGGATCGTCAGCACGACCGGCACGGTGAAGATGAGGAGCGGCTTGAGCACCGGGGGAGTGAGCCCCGACTCCGGGTCGCGGCGCATGGCGAGCCCACCGAGCACGGACCCGAGGGCCATGACGACGAACGCCATCGTCACCGGGACGGACGGGCCGTCGGAGCGCATCTCGCCGGGCGCCAGGAGGAGGGTGGCGAGCGTGACGCCGAACAGCACCACCCCGTAGAGGAGCCAGCGGCTCACGGCGTGCGCGTTGGTGATCGTGACCTTCGGGTCGCGCGGCGGGCGGCTCATGATCGCGTCGCTCGGCGGGTCGAGCATGATGACGATCACCGGGAACAGGGTGACGAAGAAGTTGAGGAACAGGACCATGAGCGGCGACAGCGGCACGCCGTCGTTGATGTCGAAGACGCTCGCCGTGAGGAACAGCAGCACCAGCCCGAACAGCCCGGCCATCTGGTACCGCACGTAGGACACGATCTTCTCGTAGATGCTGCGGCCGAGGCGGATCGCGGTGACGAGCGTGCCGAAGTTGTCGTCCGTGAGGATCATCTTCCCGGCCTGCTTGGTCACCTCGCTCCCGGACCCCATCGCGACGCCGATGTCCGCCTGCTTGAGCGCCGCGGCGTCGTTCACGGCGTCGCCCGTCATCGCGACGACGAGCCCCTCCGACTGCATGAGCCGCGCGAGCCGCAGCTTGTCCTGGGGGGTGACGCGCCCGAACACGTGGAGGTTCGGCAGCGCGGCCAGCAGCTCGTCGTCCGTCATCGCCTGGATGTCGGCGCCGCTCGCGGCGCCCGGCCCGAGCCCGAGCTCCTTGCCGATCGCGGCGGCGGTGATCGCGTGGTCGCCCGTGATCATGCGGACGTCGATCCCGGCGCCCTGCGCGACGCGCACCGCCTCGACGGACGAGGGGCGCAGCGGGTCGATGATCCCGACGAGGCCGACGAAGACGAGGTCGGTGACGAACGACATCGGGTCGGCCTGGACGTCGGCGTCGGGCACGTCGAGCCGGCGCACGGCGAACGCGAGGACGCGCAGGCCCTGCTCCGACAGCTCGCGGTTCGCGTCGAGGACCTCCTCGCGCGCCGCGTCGATCCCGACGACCGTCCCGTCCGGGCGCAGCATCCCCGAGCAGCGCGCGAGCACGACGTCCGGCCCGCCCTTGACGACCCCGGCGAGCCGCGTCTCGCCCTGGAACGGCACGTGGTGGAACGTCGCCATGAACTTGTAGTCGGAGTCGAACGGGACCTCGGCGACACGCGGATAGGCGCGGCGCGTCTCCTCGGCGTCGACGCCCATCTTCGCGGCGAGCACGACGAGCGCCGCCTCGGTCGGGTCGCCGACGACGTCCCCGGCGTCGGACACGGTCGCGTCGCTGTCGAGGCACAGCCCGTACGCGAGGTAGGTGAAGTCGGGCGCGGGAGCCCCGGCCGCCTGCCGGATCGTGCCCTGCTTGGCGTACCCCTCGCCCGCGACGGTGTACCACTCGCCCCGGAACCACAGGGACCGGACCGTCATCTGGTTCATCGTCAGGGTGCCGGTCTTGTCCGAGTTGATGGCGCTCGTCGCGCCGAGCGTCTCGACGTCGGCGAGGTTCTTCACCACGGCCTTCGCGGCGGCGAGCTGCTTCGCCCCGTACGCGAGCATCCCCTGCACGAACGTGGGCAGGCTCGTGGGGATCGCGGAGATCGCCATGGAGATGCCGAGCAGCAGGAGCGCGGTGATGCTCTGCCCGCGCGCCAGGCCGATCACCACGATGATCGCGACGGCGCCCCACGCGACGAGGCCGAGGACCCTCGTCAGCGAGTCGAGCTCGCGCTGCAGCGGCGACCGCGTGGTCCTCACCGCCGAGAGCATGGACGCGATGCGGCCCATCTGCGTGCTCATGCCCGTCTCGGTCACGACGATCGTCGCCGTGCCGCGCGTGACGGACGTGTTCTGGAACGCCATGTTCACGCGGTCGCCGAGCGCGACGTCCGTGGACGCGAGCGCGGGCGCGGACTTGCCGATCGGCGCGCTCTCGCCGGTGAGCGCGGCCTCCTGGGTCTCGAGCGTCGCGGACCGCAGGATGCGGCCGTCGGCGGGCACGACGTCCCCCGCCTCGAGCTGCACGACGTCGCCCGGCACGAGGTCGACCGCCGGCACGCTCGCGACGGAGCCGTCGCGCACGACGCGCGCCTGCGGCGTCTGGGTGCGCGCGAGGGCGTCGACCGTCGCGCGCGCCTGCACCTCCTGCCGCGTGCCGAGCACGACGTTGAGCACGACGAGCGTCGCGACGATGACACCCACGGGGTGCTGGCCGATGGCGACGCTGACGACCGCGACCGCGACGAGCATGATGTTCATCGGGTCCGCGAGCTGCCCGAGCAGGATCCGCCACCGCGACGGCGGGGGCTCGGCGACGATCTCGTTGGGGCCGTCGCGCTCGAGGCGCGCGCGGGCCTCGGCGGCGGTGAGGCCGTTCTCGGCGTCCGACCCGAGGGCCGCCACGACCGCGGTCGCGTCCTGGGCGTACCAGGCGGGACCCTCGGCGGACCCGGTGCTCGACGTGCTGGGGGAGCCGGAGGCGTGCGGGCCGGCCTCCGGGGCCGTAGCGCTCATGGCCCGATCGTGGCACCGAAGGCCGCGGACGGCGCGGGGAACGACGCCGCCCGCCCGCGGACCGCGGGGCTGCGGTCGGGCGGGCGGGCGGTGGCCGGGGGGAGGCGGGTCAGGCGCGCCGGTCGCGCAGGGCCTTGACCCAGACGTCGACGACGTCCCACGCGGCGATGACCACGGTCCCGGCGATGACGACGTTCGGGAGCCACGTGAGGGAGTCGCCGCCGGACGCCTCGAGGAACGCGGGGTTCACGAGGCGGTCGACGCTCGCGAGCCACACGACGACGCCCGCGAAGAGCACGGCCGTGACGGTGTTGACGACGGCGAGCCCCACGGTCCACCGGCCCCGGACGTACGTGAGGATCGTGAGCACGACGTCGACGGCGACGACCGCGAGGAGCGCGAGCGTCCACGTCGGCCACATGTCCGGGTGCAGCACCGGGATCGCAGTGCCGTCGGGCTCGTGGAACCACGAGACGGTGCGCTGGAGCAGGAGCGCGGCCGCGACGAGCGCGAGCAGGCCGACCGACACGACCGTGTCGACGAGCGAGACGGCGCGGGGCGCGCGCTCGGTGGGGAGGCGGTCGACGGTCCACGGGCCGCCGGTGAGGTCCTCGGGGCCGCGGGGATCGCCGTAGCGCTCGAGGAGGACGAACACGAGCGTGGTCCAGAACGCGATCTGCAGCGCGACGTTCGCCGCGGTCCAGACGCCGCTCCAGATCGCCGACCCGACGGCGTCGCCCTCGACGAGGCCCGTGGTGAGCACGATCGCTCCCGGGACGAGGCTCACCCAGAGGAGCAGCTTGAGCAGGCGCAGCCAGTCGAGGTAGTACGCGGGGCCGATGAGGTGGAGCGGCCGGTCGGCGAGGTCCGCGGCCAGGCGGTCCGGGTCGCCGAGGTCGTTGAGGACCTCGGTCTCGGCCCGGTCCGGGTCGGCGCCCGCCTCGACCTTGGCCTCGATCGCGTCGGTGACGGACGCGCGCAGCTCCTGCTCGAGGTCGGCGTGCTGCGCGGCGGGGACGCGGCGCAGCGTCGCGGCGACGTAGCGGTCGGTGAGCGTCATGACGTGCCTTCCTGGGAGTCGATGGTCTGCAGGCTCCGTGCGGTGGCGAGCCACTCGTCGAGCAGGGAGCGGGCGAGCGCGTCGCCCTCGGGGGAGGTCCGGTAGAACTTGCGCGGCCGGGCCTCGTCGGTGTTCCACTCGCTGACGAGGAGGCCCTGCTTCTCGAGGCGGCGCAGGAGCGGGTAGAGCGTGTTGGCGTCGACGGGGACCCCGGCCGCGGCGAGCGCCTCGAGGAGCCCGTAGCCGTAGCCGGGCCGGCGGAGCAGGAGCAGGCTCGCGACGACGACGGAGCCGCGGCGCACCTCCTGGCTGTGCCCGGCGAGGATCTCGGGATCGGTCATGGCTGACACCATAGTGTGTGTCACACACTATACGCAAGAGGCACAACATCGTGTGGCCGCGCGGGCGCTAGACTGGAACGGTTCCAGAGAAGAGTGCGTCGTACCTGCCGCGGGAGGGCTCGTGACCGACCTGATCGACACCACCGAGATGTACCTGAAGTCGATCTACGAGCTGCAGGAGGAGGGCATCCCCCCGCTGCGCGCGCGCATCGCCGAGCGCCTCGGGCACTCGGGCCCCACCGTGTCCCAGACCGTCGCGCGGATGGAGCGCGACGGGCTCGTCGTCGTCGGCGGCGACCGCCAGCTCGAGCTCACCGCGCTCGGTCGCCAGACGGCCGTGCGCGTCATGCGCAAGCACCGCCTCGCCGAGCGGCTCCTCACCGACGTCATCAAGCTCGACTGGGAGCAGGTGCACACCGAGGCGTGCCGCTGGGAGCACGTCATGAGCGACCTCGTCGAGCGTCGCCTCGTCGGCCTCCTCGACCACCCGGCGCACGACCCCTACGGCAACCCGATCCCCGGCCTGCGCGAGCTCGGCGAGGACCTGCCCGAGGTCGGGTACCTCCAGGGCGTCGTGTCCCTGCCGGCCCTCCTGGCCGCGCGCGGCGCGACCGCGGGCACGGAGGTCCGCGTCGTGCTCCAGCGCATCGCCGAGCCCGTCCAGGTCGACGTCGACCTGCTCGCGCGGTTCGCCGAGGCCGGCCTGTTCCCGCGCCAGACCCTCGTCGTCACGGTCGGCGACGGCGTCGTCACCGCGTCCGGCGAGGGCGCGACGACGGTGCTCGACCTGCCGATGGACGTCGCGCGCCACCTCTTCGTCACCGCGGACTGAGCGCGGGCGCCGTCCCGGGCCTCGCGTCTCCGCGCCGCACGTCGAGGGCAGCGGGTGAAGTCTCGCGCTCGTGTGTCCGGCCGCGCCCCGGATCCCTAGCCTGACGGTAGACCCGGACGACGGCGCCGGTCCGGTGGACCGGTCGCCGCGTGCGGGTCCCGGGGCCGGCGCCCGCCGCCCCGGTCGGACGACAGCAGGGGGACACGATGACCGACACGACGACGGTGGACAAGGAGATCCTGGTCGCGGACTTCGCGCGTGCCACGGAGGGCGCGCTCGACCCGGAACTGGTCGAGGCGGCCTCGGAGCGGCTGCGGAGCCTGACCACGGCCCACTCCGCGCAGGGGTCCGTCGCGAGCATGATCTTCTACCTGCAGGTGGCGGTGGACATCGAGGGCGGCAAGAGGTTCCGCGGGCACGCCGGCGGCATCTCGACGCCCGGCGGCGGCGGTGCCTGGGGCGACGTCTACACCGACGACCTCGACCGGCTCTACTCCTCGACGAAGAGCTTCCAGTTCAACGCGACGCCGGTCTACTTCAACGTGAACTTCTTCGACAAGAGCTCGCACCTGCTCGGCCACTTCCAGGCCGGGGCGTTCTCGACCGCGCTCGGCACGGGCGGCGGCACGGGTTCCTGGTCGTAGGCCACGGCCCGGACGCGACGGACCCCGGTCCGCGCGGCGCCTCGTGGGGCGTCGTGCGGGCCGGGGTCCGCGTCGTGAGGGGTGTCAGGCGGGGACGATGAGCCCGGCGGTCTGGTTCTTGGCGCGCTGGAGGCGGGCCTCGGCGTCG
>NZ_JAAFAN010000112.1:0-6889 GCF_010287905.1 Cellulosimicrobium composti | reverse complement strand
CGTGCGCCGCGGCGGCGGCGCGGGGGGCCCGCCCCCCCCCCCCCCCCGCCCCCCCCCCCCCCCCCCCCCCCGCCCGGGGGGGGGGGCGCCGCCCCGCCCCGCCCCCCCCCCCACAACCGCATGTTCGGCGTGGGGCTACTTCTTGGCGGCCGTCTTCTTCGCCGCGGGCTTGCGGGCCGTCGTGCGCTTCTTCTTCGCCGGGCCCTGGGCGCGCTTCTCCGCGAGCAGCTCGATCGCCTGCTCGGGCGTGATCGACTCCGGCGTGACGTCGCGCGGGAGCGTGCGGTTCGTCTCGCCGTCGGTCACGTACGCGCCGAACCGGCCGTCCTTGACGACGATCGGCTTGCCGCTGTTCGGGTCCTCGCCGAGCTCGCGCAGCGGCGGCGTCGCGGCGCGCTGACCCCGGCCGCGCTTGGGCTGCTTGTACAGCTCGAGCGCCTCCTCGAGCGTCACGGTGAACATCGACTCCTCGTCGGGGAGCGAGCGCGAGTCCGTGCCCTTCTTGAGGTACGGCCCGTAGCGGCCGTTCTGCGCCGTGATCTCCTCGCCCGACTCCGGGTCGGTCCCGACGACGCGCGGCAGCGAGAGCAGGCGCAGCGCGTCGTCGAGCGTGATCGTGTCGAGCGACTGCGTCTTGAGCAGCGACGCGGTCCGCGGCTTGGGCTGCGCCGCCTTCGCCTTCTTCTGCGCCGCGGCGGACAGGCTCGTGTCGATCGGCGGGAGGTCGAGCACCTCGGTGACGTACGGCCCGTACCGGCCGGCCTTCGCGATGATCTCGTTGCCCGACGCGGGGTCGGTGCCGAGCACCTTGCCGTCGTCCGCGCCCGCGGCGAGCAGCTCGCGCGCCTTGGCGACCGTGAGCTCGTCGGGGGCGACGTCGTCCGGCACGGACGCGCGCGGCGGGTTCTCGCCCTCCTTGACGGGGACCGAGAGGTCCTCGACGTACGGCCCGTAGCGGCCGACGCGGAGCTGGATGCCCTCGCCGATCGGCACCGAGTTGATGCCGCGCGCGTCGATCTCGCCGAGGTTCGCGACGAGGTCGCGCAGGCCCTCGGCGTCCGCGCCCTTGGCCGCGTCGCCGAAGTAGAACTGCGTGAGCCACTCCACCCGGTCGCGACGGCCGGCGGCGATCTCGTCGAGGTCGGCCTCCATGCGCGCCGTGAAGTCGTAGTCGACGAGGCGGTCGAAGTGCTCCTCGAGCAGCCGCACGACGGCGAACGCGAGCCAGCTCGGCACGAGCGCCTGCCCGCGCGAGAGCACGTACCCGCGGTCCTGGATCGTCGAGATCGTCGACGCGTACGTCGACGGCCGCCCGATCCCGAGCTCCTCGAGCGCCTTGACGAGGCTCGCCTCCGTGTAGCGCGGCGGCGCGGAGGTCGAGTGCCCGTCCGCGGTGAGGTCGTCGCCGCGCAGGGCGTCGCCCTCCGTCATCTGCGGCAGGCGCGCGTCCTCGCCCTTGGGCGCGGCCGCGGCGGCGTCCTCGGCGTACCGGTCGACGTCGGAGCCCTCCTCGTACGCGGCGAGGAACCCGCGGAACGTGATGACCGTGCCGGACGCGGCGAAGACGGCGTCACGCCCCGCGACGTCACCCGCGCCGGCGGAGAGCGTCGCGCCGAGGCGCACCGAGGCCGTCGAGCCCTTCGCGTCCGCCATCTGCGACGCGACCGTGCGCTTCCACACGAGCTCGTAGAGCTTGAACTGGTCGTCGCTCAGCTCGCGCTTGACCTGCGCGGGCGTGCGGAACGAGTCGCCCGCGGGGCGGATGGCCTCGTGCGCCTCCTGCGCGCCCTGGTTCTTCGCCGCGTAGACGCGCGGCTTCTCCGGGACGAACTCGGGGCCGTACAGCTCGGCGGCCTGGCGTCGCGCCGCCGTCGTGGCCTCGGCCGAGAGCGACGGCGAGTCCGTCCGCATGTAGGTGATGTAACCGTTCTCGTACAGCGACTGCGCCGTGCGCATCGCCTGGCGCGACGACATGCGCAGCTTGCGGCTGGCCTCCTGCTGGAGGGTCGACGTCGTGAACGGCGCCGCCGGGCGGCGCGTGTACGGCTTGGTCTCGAGCGAGCGCACGGTGAACGCGGCGTCCGCGAGGCCCGACACCACGGACCGCGCCGTGGCCTCGTCGAGGTGCGCGACGCCGTCGCGCGCCGCACCCGCCTTGAGCTGCCCGCGGTCGTCGAAGTCGCGACCCGACGCGACGCGCGCGTCCCCGAGCTGCACGAGGCGCGCGCCGAACGCCTTGCCCGCGTCCGGCGCGGACGCGTCCGCGTGCTCGAAGGTGCCGGTGACGTCCCAGTACTCCGCGGGGACGAACGCCATGCGCTCACGCTCGCGCTCGACCACGAGGCGCGTCGCGACCGACTGCACGCGCCCGGCGGACAGCCCCTGGGCGATCTTGCGCCACAGCACGGGCGAGACCTCGTAGCCGTAGAGGCGGTCGAGGATGCGGCGGGTCTCCTGCGCGTCGACGAGGTGCTCGTCGAGGTCGCGCGTGTTCTGCAGCGCCCGCTGGATCGCCTCGCGCGTGATCTCGTGGAAGACCATCCGCTTGACCGGGACCTTCGGCTTGAGCGCCTCGAGGAGGTGCCACGCGATGGCCTCGCCCTCGCGGTCCTCGTCCGTCGCGAGGTAGAGCTCGTCGGCGTCCTTGAGCGCGCGCTTGAGCTCCGCGACCTTCTTCTTCTTGTCGGCGTACACCTCGTAGTACGGGTCGAACCCGTGGTCGACGTCGACCGCGAACTTCCCGTACGGGCCCTTCTTCATGTCCGCGGGCAGCTCGGACGGCTGCGGCAGGTCGCGGATGTGGCCGACGCTCGCCTCGACCTCGTAGTCGTCGCCGAGGTAGCCCTGGATCTTGCGAGCCTTGGCGGGCGACTCGACGATCACGAGCTTGCGTGGCATCCGATCCTGCTTTCGTCCGTGAGTGCGTGTGGGTGGCGGGGCGTCCTGCCCGACGGCGTCGGGCGCCGCCGCGGGAGCGTCCGGTGCCGCTGGACGACCCTCCGGTCGTCGCCGTGGCAGCCTACGACCTTACTCCCGTCGCGCCAGCCGCACCCTACCCCCGAACGGCCCGTGCGTCCGGGCGGCCGGTGGCCTGGCGGACGAGGAGCAGGACGGCGAACGCCGCGGCCGTCACCGCGAGGACCCCGGCGACGCCCCCCGCGTACGCGGTGACGTCCTGCGCCGTCGTCGTGCCCCACGTGGCGGGCGTTGCGCGCAGCGCGAGCCCCGCCGCGACCCCGGCCGCGGCCGCGCCGAGGAGGAGCAGGACGGCGACGACGGTCGAGCCGGGCGTCGGACCGGCGCCCGGGTCGAGCGCCGAGCGGGGCGTGAAGGCGCACACGAGCGCGGCCCACGCGAGGACGACGAGGACGGCGGCCACGACGTCGCTCGGGCGGTGCCACTGCCCGACGAGGGTGGACACCCCCGTCGCCGCCGTGTACGCCCCGCCGAGCACCGCCACGAGCGCGCGGGCCCCGCGCGGCACGACGAGGAGCAGGGCCGCGGCGACGGAGCCCGCGACGGTCGTGTGGCCGCTGGGCAGCGAGTTCTCCCAGTGCCAGCCGCCGATGAGCTCCTCGCGCCCGAGGAGCGAGTGCTTGACGAGCTGCGTCGTGACGTTCGCGCCCACGACGAGGAACGCGACCTGCACGGCCAGGCCCCACCGGCGGCGCAGCAGCGCGATGCCGATCGCCGCGCCGAGGCCGCCGACGACGAACGCGATCGAGACGGTGTCGAGCACCGGCTCGGCGACCGTCCACAGCTCGCCCTGACCCGTCACGGCGCCGTCGAACGCGGCGCGCTCGAGCATCTGCCCCGCGTAGGTGTCGACGAAGAAGCGCCACACGAGCCACCCGCCCGCGACGGCGAGCACCGCGACGACCGCCGCGACGACGCGCGACGCGACGCTCGGCCCCTCGCCGTCCGGGCGCGCGCCCGGACGTGCGGGCGCGGGCCGCGGCGCCGCGGCCGGTCCCCCGGCGGACCGTGCCGGTCCGCCCGGTCCGACGGGTCCCGCCGGTCCGGGCGCGTACGGCGCGGCGTACGCCTGCCCGGCGGGGGCCGGCGGGTACGGAGCGGGAGGGTACGGGGCGGGAGGGTACGGGGCGGGAGCGGGCTGCGGGGACGGCGCGGCCGCGCCGGGTGCGGGCGGCGGGACCGGCGGCGTCGCCGGGAGCGGCCGCGTTCCCGTCCCGCCGCTGGTCGTCAGCGGTCGGGTCGGGGCGTGGTCGGAGGGCATCCCTCCACCGTAGAGGACGTGTGTGTGCGTTCGGGAGAGACGTCGGGAAGACCTCGACCGACGCCGCCCACGTGGCGACGTACGGGTCGTCGTGAGCTGCGTCGGCCGGCACGGCGACGGAGATCGTCCACCCGCGCCGCCACCCCGGTGACGTCGGCGGGCGGGGAGAACGGCCCGACCGCGTCGCCCTCGACGAGCGGGGCCTCGTCAGCGTCCCGCCGGCTCGGGCACCGGGTCGGCGGCCGACGGCGCGGCGTCCCCCGCGGGCCGTCCCTCGCGGTACGCCGCGATCGACAGCGTGCGCAGGCGCGAGGACCGGCCCGTCGGGTTGTCCACGAACCCGACGGCGGAGATGTACGGCTCGATGACGTGGATCTTCTGCAGCGGCGTGACGATGAGGAGCTGCAGCCCGAGGCGGCGGAACAGCTCGAGCGCGAACCGCGTCGACTCGTCGGACCCGCGCCCGAACGCCTCGTCGATGACGACGAACCGGAACGCCGTCGAGCGCACCGCGCCCCAGTCGAGCTTGAACTGGTAGGCGAGCGACGCCGCGAGGACGGTGTACGCGAGCTTCTCCTTCTGCCCGCCGGACTTCCCGCCCGAGTCGGAGTAGTGCTCGTGCTCGGAGTCGTCGGCGCGCGAGCGCTCCGACGCGGAGAGCACGAACCAGTTGCGCACGTCGGTCACGCGGCGGCGCCACGCCTCGTCGAGGTCCGTCATGCCCTCGCGCCCGCGGAACCGCTCGACGAGCGCCTTGACGCGCAGGAACCGGTCCTCGGAGTACGCGAGCGCGCCGTCGCCGACGGACCCGTCGCCCTCCGCGAGCGCGCGGTCGTCCTCGGCGAGGATCCCGTCGCCGTCGGTGCACGCGCGCAGGTCCTGCTGGAACTCGCGCACCTCGAGGTTCGGTGTGCGCGACATCTCCAGCCGGATGTACCGACCCGGGTTGTAGTCGATCGCGCGCAGCGAGTCGTTGATCGTGTCGATCCGATCCCGGATGACGTCGGCCTGCTTGGCGAGCTCGGCCGCGAAGCCCGCGATGTCGCGGATCGCGTTCGTGTTGAGGTACGCCTTGAAGTCGGCCTCGAACCGCGGCAGGTCGTCGCGCACGAGGCGGTCGTGGATCTCCCGGTAGCCGTCGGCCGACCGCACGTCCGCGTCGAGCTCCGCCGTCTCGACGGGGTACGCGGAGCGGAACGAGGCCATCTGGCCCGCGATCCGCGTCCCGAGGTCGGCGCGCTCGCGCTGCGCCTGCTCGGCCTCCGCGGTGAGCCGCGAGCGCACGGCGTTCTCGACGGCGTCGAGGTCCGCCGCGCGCGTGGGCCCGTCGGCACCGCCGACCGCGCCGAGCTCCCGGTCGAACTCCGCCGCGAGCGCCGCCGACGTCTCCTCGTCGAGGGTCTCGCCCGCGCCGTCGAGCACGGCGCGCGCCCGCTCCCGCGCGGTCCGCGCCTCGTCGAGCGCGTGCCGGTCGGCGCCGAGCGTCGCGACGACCCGGTCGCGCTCGGCCTCGAGCTCGGCCTGGCGGCGGGCGTTGTCCGCGAGGAGGTCCGCGATCCGGCCGAGCTCGTCGCTCGCCTGCTCGAGGCGGCGCTTCTCCTCGGCGAGCTCGGCGATGCGCGCCGACTCGGCGCCGCGGTCGAGCTCGTCCCAGTCGCGGTAGACGTCGAGGCGGCCGAGCGCGGCCGAGCGGGACTGGAGGGCGCTGCGCGCCGCGGCCGCCTCGTCACGGCGCCGGGCGAGCGCGTCACGCCGCGCCGTCACCTCGGCGGCCTGCTCGAGCAGCGCGTCGATCTTGGCCTGGGTGGACCAGCCGAGCACGAAGCCGCGGCGGTCGTCGACGGCGCGCGTGTCGTTCTTCTCGTGGTGGTCCGGGGAGTGCTTGACCTGGCCCGCGCGCGTCACGGCGCGCGGGAGGCGGCGGAAGGCGTCGAGGTCGGGCGCGCACGCGTGGTCGGCGCGGCGCTCGAGCTCGGCCTCGACCCAGGCGGTGAGCGCGGGCGCGTCGTCGAGGCGGCGCACGTCGAGCAGGTCGGCGAGGAGCGGGACGCCGTCCTCGCGCGGCGCGGTCCGCACCGCGGCGACGCGCTCGGGGACGCGGTGGTAGACGAGCCGCAGCCCGAGGTGCTCGCGGTCGACCCACGCCGCGACGGCCTCGTAGTGCGCCGCGGGCACGAGCAGCGAGAGCGCGAAGCCGCGCAGCACGCGCTCGGCCACGCCCTCCCAGTCGGCGTGCTCGGGCCGCACGGCGAGCAGCTCGCCCACGAACGGCACGTCGGCCGGCGCGAGCCCGACGCCGGCGCACAGGCGGTCCCGGACCTCCAGGTGGGTGCGCGGCAGGTTGGAGCGGCGGTCGGCGAGGCTCGCGAGCTCGGCCTTGACGTCGGCGGTCTCCTGCTCGACGGCGCGCAGCTCGGCCGCGACCTCGCTCGCGCGCTCCTCCGCCCGGGCGAGCTCGTCGCGCACCCGGACCGCGGCGTCGTCGGCCGCGCGCCGCAGCGTCGCGAACGCCTCGGCGTCGACGAGCGCGTCCGCCACGGCGCGCGCGTCCCCGGGCTCGTCGCCCGCGGGTGACGGGCCCGCCCCCGCCGCGGCCGCCAAGGCCCCCGCAAGCCTGACGCCCGCCGCGGCGGCGAACCCCCCGAGCTGGGC
>NZ_JAAFAN010000111.1:0-6936 GCF_010287905.1 Cellulosimicrobium composti | reverse complement strand
GGGGTACGGCCCCCGGCGCCGCCCTCGGCGCGGGCCGCCGCCGGCCCGGCCCCCCCCCGGGGCCCGGCCCCCGGGGGGCCCACCCCCGCGCGGGCGGGGCGCGGGGGGGGGGGGCCCCGGGGGGGGGCGCCGGGCGGGGCGGAGGGCGACGGGGCGGCCCGGGGGTGGCCCGCCCCCGCGGGGCCGGACCGAGGTGCTTCGTCGGACGTTACCGGTCCGCGGCCCTCGAACGGGTCAGCGGTCCGTCCAGGCCCCCGGGAAGCCCGGCAGGTCCTCGCCGCCGAACTTCGCGTAGTGCAGCGACGGCATGTCCTTGTTCGCGTCGAGGTAGGCGTCCAGCTCCTCGGCCTCGATCGGCGCCTGCGGCAGGACCCACTCCGACGGCACCTGCTCGCCGGCCCAGATCATCTGCGCCGCGAGGATCGGGGTGCGCCACTGGAAGTTGGAGTACACGGCGCCGATCGCCGTCATGTCCGTGTCCTTCCACTTGCGCAGGAAGCTCATCTCGTCCTCGCCCATGAAGACCGGGTACGGCTTGCCCGCGTCCTCGAACGCCTCGACCGCCGCGACGGCGCCGTCGCCGGCGTCCATCCAGATGCCGTCGACGTCCCCGCGCTGGAGGTACTGCGTGACGATGTCCTTGATCTTCGCGCCGTCACCGCCGGTGAACTCCGCGCCGACGACCTCGAGCTCCGACTCGGAGAAGATCTTGTCGGCCGCCGCCCAGCGGTTCTCGAGCACGTCCACGCCCGGGAGGATGCGCAGCGCGAGGACCTTCGAGCCCGGCTCGAGGTTCTCCACGAGGAACTCCGCGCCGTCGGCGCCGTACGCGTAGCCGCCGATCGGGTGGATGAACGTCACCATGCAGTCGGTGTTGACGCCGCGGTCGAACACGATGACGGGCTTGCCCGACTCGCAGGCGGCCTCGACCGCGGGCGTCAGCGTCGCCGTCGTGGACGGCGAGATGATGATCGCGTCGCAGTCGCCCGCCTCGACGAAGGCCTGGATGTCGGAGATCTGCTTGTTGTCGTCGTCCGCCGCGTCGGACACGCGGAACTCGCCGATGACGCCCTCCTCGGTGAGGACGTCGACCTGCTGCTGCATCGTGATCCAGCCGGTCACGCGCCACGGGTTGGACACCGAGGCGTTCGAGAAGCACAGCGTGTTGCCGCCCTCCGCGCTCGCGAACTCGGCCGTGTCCACGTACTCGGGCTCGATCGCCTGGAGCCACGGCTGGTCGGCCGGCCCCTCGGGCACGACCTCGCGCTGGGCGAGCTGACGGTCGTAGTCCGCCTGGACGAACCACTCGGAGTCGGCGCCGCCGGACTCCTCGCTCGCGGGGCTCTCCTCGGCGGACGTCTGACCGCCCTCCCCGGTGTCGGTGGGCGTGTCGGTCGTGCAGGCGGCCGCGAGGAACAGCGTGGCCACCGCCGTGCCGGCCAGGAGTGCTCGTGTACGTCGCATGTCCTTCTCTCCTTGGTGAGACGTCGTCGTCCCGCAGCGTGCGGGGAAGGGGGGTGCTGGGTCGGTAGGTGGGGGGTCTGCGGGCAGGCTGGAGGTCGCGCGGGCGGAGGTCCGCCGGGGCGCCGGGGCTCAGGCGTTGGCGGGGGCGGGCTCCTTCGGTGCGGCGGCCGGCCCCGCGGCGGGCGGGGCGCCGGAGGCGGACGCGCGGCGCCGCGACCGGCGCGGCAGCGCGGCGTAGGCGACCGCGGCGATGATGATCACGCCCTGGACGGCCGGTCGGATGGTCGACGGGAGGCTGAGCTGGTTGAACAGCGTGAACAGCGCCTCGAGCGTGAGCGCGCCGGCCATCGCCGCGACGACCGTCCCGCGCCCGCCGCCGAGCACGACGCCGCCGAGCACGACGGCCGTGATCGCCATGAACTCCAGGCCCTGGCCCACCTGGGCCGTCACGCCCGCGTAGCCGCCGATGAGGACCGCGGCGACGGTCGCGAGGAACCCGGACAGGAGGAACGCGCGCGTGCGCACCCACCACACTGCGCCCCCGGCGTACCCGGCCGCGACGTCGTTGTCGCCCGTCGCGACGAGCGTGCGGCCGAACGGGCGGCGCATGAGCAGCGCGGCGAGCACGCCGAGCACGACGACGACCACGAGCGCGTACGGCACCTGGAACTGGCCGGGGGTGTCGGGCACGCCCCCGCGGCCCCACTGCCGGAAGCCGTCCGTGAGGGCGCCCGTGGGCGCGCCGCCCGTCCAGAGCCGGATCGCGCCGTAGAGGACGAGCATCATGCCGAGCGTCGTGATGAACGACGGCACCTTGAGCAGGGTCGTGACGAGCCCGTTGACGAGGCCGACCGCGAGGCCGAACACGACCATGAGCGCCATGACGGGCCACGTCATCGCGTCCTCGCCGTCCATGAGCTTCGCCGCGATGACGACCTGCGCCCCCACGAGCGAGCCGACCGAGAGGTCGAACTCGCCGGACACGATGACGAAGTACTGCCCGATCGCGAGGATGACGAGCGGCGCGGCCTTCTTGGCGAAGGCCATGAGCGACATCGGCTCGCCGAACGAGGGGTTCATCACGAGGATGACCGCGAAGACGAGCACGAGGAGCGCGAACACGGTCCAGCTCCCGCCGGCGGTGAGCCGCTCGAGCCAGCCCGCGCGCGGCGCGCGCGCGGGGATCGTCCGGCGCGTGGTGTCGGTGGTCATGCGGACGCACCTCCGGTGCGGGTCGGGCGGAAGCGGGCCCGGCTGCTCGCCGGGTCGATCTGCCGCCGGGCGTACAGCGCGACGGCGGCGATGATGATGACGCCGCGCAGGACGTCCTTGAAGAACGGGTCGACGTCGAGGACGTTGAAGACCGTGTCGAGCACCGCGAGGATGAGGACGCCGCCCACCGTCCCGACGACCGAGCCGCGCCCGCCCAGGAGGAGGGTCCCGCCGAGCACCACGGCGGCGATCGAGTCGAGGTCCAGCCCGTAGGAGTACACGAGCGCGTTGCCCGTGCCGAAGCGCGCGGCGATGAGGAGGCCCGCGACGCCCGCGCACACCGAGCACAGCACGTGGGCGAGGACGAGCGTGCGGTCGGTGCGGATGCCCGAGAGCCGCGCGACGTCGGTGTTCCCCCCGACGGCGAACATGTGGTACCCGGGCCGGGTGCGCGTCAGGAGCACGACACCGGCCGCGGCGACGAGCAGCATGACGATCGTCGAGACCGGGACGGGGCCGACGCGCGTGTACCCGAACATCTGGAAGGACGACGGCACGTCGCCCGCCGGGCCCTTGAACTGCGTGTCGAGGTAGCCCTTGATGATGAGGCCCACGCCGAGCGTCGCGATGAACGCGTTGACGCGCAGCTTCGCGATGACGAGCCCGTTGACGAGCCCGACGACCGCCGACACCCCGAGCGCCGCGACGACGCCGAGCCACACGCGCGACGGGTCGCCCGCCATGGTCGTCGCGCCGACGATCGACGCGAGCGCGACGACGTAGCCGACCGAGAGGTCGAGCGAGCGGCACAGGATCGCGAACGTCTGCCCGATCGCGACGAACCCGAGCAGGCTCGTCTGCGTGAGCATGTACGCGGTGTTCGCGGTGCTGAACAGGTTGCCGCCGCCGACGGCGACGAGGACGCCGGCGATCACGAGGATCCCGACGAGGGCGAGGTAGACGATCTCCGTCGAGCCCAGGCGGCGCCGGCGCGCCGGGGCGCGGCGCGCGGTGGGCGCGGCGGTCGCGACCGCGGTGCTCATCGGTCCTCCTTCGGGCCGTCGTGGTCGTGCGGGGCGGCGTCCGGCTCCGCGCCGGGGAGCTCGTCGGCGTCGGCGAGGGCGTCGAGGTCGACCCGGACGTGCTCGCCCGAGGTGTCCTCGCCCGCGCCCGTGGCGAGCGCCATCACGGTCTCCTCGTCGCTGCCCGCGGGCAGCTCGCCCGCGAGGCGGCCGTCGCGCATGACGAGCACGCGGTCCGCCATCGCGACGACCTCGGGGAGCTCGGACGAGATGAACAGGACGGCGACGCCGTTCGCGGTGAGCTCGCGCATGAGGTCGTAGACCGCACGCTTGGCGCCCACGTCGATGCCGCGCGTCGGCTCGTCGAGGACGATGACCTGCGGGTCCGTGACGAGCCACTTCGCGAGGACGACCTTCTGCTGGTTGCCCCCGGACAGGTACTGGACCTCGGCCTCCTGCGAGCTCGCGACGAGCTCGAGCGACGAGAGGATCCCGGGGATCCGCTTCGCGCGACGGTCCGCCTGGCCGGGGACCACCGCGTCGAGCACGAGGCGCGCGTTGGCGAGGATCGACTGGCCCAGGGCGAGGCCCTCGGCCTTGCGGTCCTCGGTGACCAGCGCGAGCCCGGCGCGCACGGCCTGCCGCGGCGAGCGCACGTCCACGGGTCGTCCGCCGACGAGGACGCGGCCGCGCGTGAAGCCCGCGATGCCGAAGATGCCGTGCGCGATCTCGGTGCGCCCCGAGCCCTGGAGACCCGCGAGCGCGACGATCTCGCCGGCCCGGACCTCGAACGACACGTCGTCCACCTGCGTGTTGCCGACGCCCTCCAGCGCGAGGCGCACCTCGCCCGGGACGGTCGAGGGGTCCTTGTCGGGGAAGTAGCCCGCGAAGTCACGGCCGACCATGGTGCGCACGAGCCGGTCGGGGTCGATGTCCGCCGTCGGCGTGGTCAGCACGTGGTTGCCGTCCTTGAGCACCGTGATGGTGTCGCAGAGGTCGAAGATCTCCTTGAGGCGGTGCGAGACGTAGAGGATCGCGACGCCGCGCTCCTTGAGCCGGTGCACGAGCTCGTAGAGGAGCTCGACCTCCTGGTCGGCGAGCGCCGCCGTCGGCTCGTCCATCGAGATGATGCGCGCGTCGTAGGACACGGCCTTGACGATCTCGACGATCTGCTGCTGCGCGACCGACAGCGAGCCGACGCGCATCCACGACGCGAGACCGGTGAGACCGAGGTCGGCGAGGAGCGCGGTCGTGTCGGCGTGCATGCGGCGCCGGTCGACGAGGCCGGCGCGGCGCGGCTCGCGGCCGAGGTAGACGTTCTCGGCGACGGAGCGCTCGGGCAGGAGGTTGAACTCCTGGAACACGGTGGACACGCCCGCGTGCTGCGCGGCGAGGGGCGACGCGAAGGTCGTGACCTCGCCGTCGAGCTCGACCGTGCCCGCGTCCGGGCGGTGCACGCCCGCGATGATCTTCATGAGCGTCGACTTGCCCGCACCGTTCTCGCCGACGAGGGCGTGGACCTCACCGGGGCGCACGTCGAGGTCGATGTCGCGCAGCACGGAGTTGCCGAAGAACTCCTTGCCCACGCCGCGCAGGCGCAGGATCGGCTCGTCCCCGCCCTCCCCCGCGGCCGGGGGCCGCGGCTCGCGCGTCGTGGTCGCGGTCACGCCGCCACCTCGACCCAACCGCCCGAGCGCACCGACTCCGCGACCGCCGCGGCGAGACGCGCGGCCCGCAGGCCGTCGTCGAACGTGGGCAGACCGTCGGGGACGTCCCCGCCGATCGCGGCGGACGTGTCGGCGACGAGCGCGTCGAAGCAGTCCTGGTAGCCCTGCGCGTGACCCGCGGGCAGGCGCGAGTAGCGGGCGGCGGCCGCCGAGAGCGACTCCGGGTCGCGCACGAGGAGGCGCGACGCGTCCCGCCGGCCCTCCCACAGCAGCTCGGGCTGCTCCTGGTCGAACGACAGGGTCGACTCCGAGCCCGAGATCTCGAGGAACAGGCGGTTCTTGCGTCCCGCCGACACCTGCGAGATGACCGCGGACCCGAGCGCGCCCGCGTCGGTCGCGTACTGGAGGGTCACGGCGTCCTCGGTCGCGACCTCGCGCTCGACGCCGTCCGCGCCGCGGCGCCGCGGGTTGACCGTGGCCGACTGCGCGACGAGCCGCACGATGCGGTGCCCGGTCGTGAACTCGAGGAGGTCGCAGAAGTGCGAGCCGATGTCGCCGAACGCGCGGCTCGCGCCGCCGAGCGCGGGGTCGACGCGCCAGTTGTCGTCGGAGTCGCGCAGGAGCCAGTCCTGCAGGTAGGACCCGTGCACGAGCGAGACCGCGCCGACCTCGCCGCTGCGCACGCGCACGCGCGCCTCGCGGACCATGGGGTGGAAGCGGTAGGTGAACGGGACCACGGCGACGCGACCGTCGGCGGCTCGGGCGTCCGCGGCGAGGCCCGCGAGCTCGACCGCGCCCTCGACGTCGGTCGCGAGCGGCTTCTCGCACACGACGTGCTTGCCGGCCTCGAGCGCCGCGCGGGCGAGGGGGACGTGCAGGTGGTTGGGCGTGCAGACGTGGACGACGTCGACCTCGGGGTCGTCGAGGACCTCCTGGACCGAGCCGACCGCGCGCTCGGCGCCCATCCCCGGCGCCGCGGCGCGCGCGGTGTCGAGGTCGGCGGCCGCGACGCTCACGACGCGTCCGCCCCCCGTGCGCACGGCCCGGGAGTGGACGCCGCCCATGAACCCGGCGCCGAGGATTCCGGCGCGGTAGCCGGCGGCGGGGAGCCCGCCCTCGTCCGGGGCGCTGGAGGGAAAGGTCTGTCGGGCGGCGAGGGCCCCTGCTGTGGTCGCTCCCGGGAGGGGCGCACCCGGCTCCAGCACCGGTGTGCGCACGTCCTGCGCGACGTCGTCGGCTCGCATGGGTGATAAACGTAGGGGCACTTATGTCGAGGGTCAAGCAAAAGACGAACATAGCCCGTCACGGTTATATAACCCAAGTCGCAAAACAAATGTGAAGGATCGTCCACGGGACGGTCCGGGCCGGGCACGCCACCGCCCCCGGTCGGCGGGCGACCGGGGGCGGTGACGCGTCGGACTGTCCTCCCCCACCCGTGGGGGGGGGGGGGGGGGGGCGGGGGGGGGGGGGGGGGGGGGGGGGGGGGGGGGGGGGGGGGGGGGGGCCCCCGCCCCGGGCGGGGGGGGGGGGGGGGGGGGGGGCGGCGGGGGGGGGGGGGGCGCCCCCCCCGG
>NZ_JAAFAN010000110.1:0-6954 GCF_010287905.1 Cellulosimicrobium composti | reverse complement strand
CGCGGGGCGGGCGCGGGCGCGGGGCCCCCCGGGCGCCCCGGGCCGGGGGGCGCCCCGCGGGGGGCCCCCCCCCGGCCCCGGGGGGGGGGGCGGGGGGGGGGCGGGTGCGGGCCGGGGGGCCCCGCCCCGGCCCCGCCGTCAGCCGCAGCTCACGGCGTCGTACGGCACCTCGATCTCGGTCGTGACGTCGCCGAGCGTCGCCGTGACCGTCGCCGTCCCCGCGTCGAACGCCGCGGCACGCGAGGCGAACGACTGGTAGGCGTTGGCCCCCACCTCGACCGCGTCGAACTCCTTGGAGCCGAACGGCGTGGTCAGGGTGATCGCGACGGGCGCCTCGTCGGCGTTCGTCGCGCGCAGGGCCAGGTACGCCTTGCCCGCGAGGCAGCGGGTGGATGCGGTGACCTCGACGTCGACCGTCGGCTCCGGCTCGGAGCCCGTCGTGAGACGGAACCAGTCGAACGCGACCGTGACGGGCGTCTCCTGCTCCGGGCCGATCGCCATGAGGCCGATCCTCGTCAGCGGCACGTCGTTGGTCACCGGCTCGCCCAGCGGCGTCCAGCTGACCCCGCCGTCGCTGACCCAGGCCTGGTACGTCGTCCCCACCTTCTCGAGGCGCAGGTACCAGTAGCCCGACTCGGTCGAGTCGGCGAGCTCGAGCTGACGGTTGCCGCCGTTGCCGAACTGGCCGCCCTTCTCCGAGACGAGCTCGGCGCCGAGGTTCAGCGCCGTGCCGGGCGTGTTCTTCGCGAGCACGTCGGCCTTGACGTAGTTGTCGTCGTCGCCGTACGCGATGAGCCCCGCGAGCTGCCACCGGTGCACGAGCGGCGCCTTGAACCGCGTCTCGACGACCCAGTCGCCCTCCGGAGCGGTCTGGAGGACGAAGTTGCGCGGGTCGTCGTTGTTCCCGGCGTTGATGTCGCCCGGCTGGGTCGTGATGCGCAGCTCGCCGTCGGACACGGCGACCTTCGACCCGTCGTAGCGGACGATCGCGTCCCAGCGGCAGCCGTCGAGGGCGTCGCCCTCGAACTCGTCGCTCGGCTCGCGCTCGCCGTCGTCGGTGCCCGCGCCGGTGACCCGGACGTGGTCGACCTTCGCGACCGTGTCCGCCGTCGCGGTGTCACCGGCGGCCATGACGCCGAACGTCGCGCCCGCCTTGACGGGCGCGGAGCCCGCCATCGCCGTCCACGCCTCGCCGTCCGCCGAGTACGCGGCCGTGATGGCGGAGCCGTCCGAGACGAGGCGCAGGTGGATCGTCGAGGGGAAGTCCCCCGCGACGTCCGTCTGGCCGTGCCACGTGCGGGACCCGCCCGTCTCGGTCTGGAACTCGAGGAAGCGGGCGCCGTTCTGGTTCTTCGTGAACGCGAGCTTGGTGTACTCGTCGTCGGTCACGTGGACCAGGAGCCCGGCGTGCTGCCAGTGCCGGGCGAGCGGGACGTCGATCTTGGCCTCGAGCGTCCACGCCCCGGCAGGGGCGGGCTGACCGAGGTAGCTGATCGGCCCGGCCGCGTCCTCGTTGATGTCGCCCTGCACGACGGGCAGGACGGCGTGGCCGTCGGCGACCGTGATCGGCGCGCCGTCGGCCTGGCGGACGACCGTCCACCGCGGGTCGAGCGCGTCGCCGTCGAACTCGTCCGACGCCTGCGCGAGGCACTGCGGCGGGGTCTGCTCGCCCGGCTCCTCGGTCTGCGGGTCGTCGTCGAAGACGAAGTCCTGGAACTCGACCGCGCTCGTCGCCGTCGTGCTGTGCGCCGTGACGAAGAGGCCCACGTCCTGCACGGACGCCGCACCCGGCAGGGCCTGCGGCTCGCCGATCTGCGTGAAGGTCTCGCCGTCCTTGCTCCAGGACGCCGTGTACAGGTCGCCGTCGCGCACGATGCGCACCCACGCGGGGTAGCTCGTCGTGCTCGCGCTGCTCGACGCCGTGAGCTGCCCGCTCGAGTTGCCGCGCAGCCACTCGAAGCCGCCGCTCGGGCGCATGCCCAGGGCCGCGTAGCCCTGCGAGCTCGAGACCTGCGTGACGTCGTTGCGGACGATGATCCCGGCCTTGGCGGACCCGTTCGAGTTGCCCTGGCTGTTGATCCTCACCGTCGCCGACCAGTTCTCGTCGGCGCCCTGCTCGCGGTAGATGGTGGAGTACTCGTTGGTGCCCTGCCACATGTTCGCGCCGCCCGACGTGATGAGGTACTTGCCCTCGGCGAGCTGCTCGAACGTCCCGTTCGCGTTGGTGAAGGTCTTCATGCCCCCGAAGAGGTCGCCGACCTGCGCGAGCACGACGCGGGACCGCGTGTACAGGCCCTTGTCGTTCGTCGCGACCGCGGTGAGCTCGTAGTAGTTGTCCGCCGTGGGGTTCCACGTGGCCTCGTACGGAGCCGTCTCGTCCACGCCGATGGACTCGCCGTCGACGAAGAACTCGACCTGGGTCACCGTGTTCTCGGTGTCGTCCGCCTCCGCGGTGACCGTCATCTCGCCCTGCTCGAGACGGACGCCGGCCTCGGGCGACGTGATCCGGACCTTCGGACGCGTCGTGCCCGAGACGCCCTTGCCGTCCGCCTCCACGAAGTTGAGGCGACGCTCGCCCTCGCCCGGGAAGACGACGTAGAGCGTGAACGGCTCCATGGGGTCGGTGACGTCGACCGTCACGTCGGTGAACGTGCCGAGGCCCGTCTGCGGGATCTCGGCCGTCCCGAGGAGCTCGCCGTCGGGCGCGTCACGACGCAGCTCGATCGTGCTCTCGGCCGCGGCCGCGACGCGCAGCGTCAGCGCCTGGACGCCGTAGAGGCTCACCGGGTCGTACGACGCCCAGGACCCGTTCGAGCCCGTGATGACGGACCCGCCACCCTCGACGTCCCGGCTCGGGATCGTCGTGGTGCCCTGCGACTCGGCGTGGAACTCCGCCTCGCGCTTCTTCGGGAAGATGAGGGTCGTGTCCGAGCCGGTGAGCGCGGGCACGCCGCCCTCGCCGCCGCGGTCGGTGTACCGCGCGTCGATCACGTAGAAGACGTTCATGTCCTCCCCGTGCCCGCCGCCGAGGCTCGTCGCGACGGTGCCCGTGCGGCCGTGCAGCGGCTCGGACGGGTGCGCGTGCGCGTCGTGCCCGAGGGCCGGCTGGATGATGACCTGCTCGTCGTCGATCTCCTCGCCGTCGGGCGAGTCCTCGGCGTCGGTCACCGACACGTCCCACGTGATGTCGTCGCCGAACTCGAAGAACGAGCCCGTGGGCGGCAGCCCGAAGTCGACCTCGGGACGCGTGTTGCCCACCGTGATCGGGACCGTCGCCGTGCCGACCTTGCCGGCCGGGTCGGTCACTGTGAGGCGGGCGTCGTAGACGCCGTTCTCGGTGTAGGTGTGGCTGGGCGCGGCGGACGTCGAGTCCGTCGTCCCGTCACCGTCGAAGTCCCACGCGTACGTCAGCTCCTCGCCCTCGGGGTCGGTGCTCGCCGTGCCGTCGAACGACACCTCGAGCGGTGCGATGCCGGAGTCCGGCGTCGCGACCGGCTGCGACACCGGCGAGCGCGATCCCGACACGTAGTCGATGCGGTGCAGGCCCGAGTTCGGGTTGTCGCGACCGAAGCCGCCGCCCCAGTCGAGCACGTACATCGCGCCGTCGGACCCGAACTTGGAGTCGATCGGCGCGAGGAACTGCTCCTCGGGGAGGAACGGGTTGACCTTCTCGACGTCGGTCGCACCGGCCGCGGCCTCGGGGTCCTTGAGGTCGATCGTGTACATCTTGTTCCGGGCCCACTCGTAGAAGAAGGCCTTGCCGTCGTAGGACGACGGGAACTTCGTGTCGGAGTCGAGCTCCGGGTCGTACTCGTAGAACGGGCCGCCCATGGGCGCGAGGCCGCCGCCGGCGTTGATCACGCCGGGCACCGACGAGCGCTGGTAGCCGTACCAGAGGTCCGCGGGCTGCGCCGGGGGCAGCTCGGTGAGACCGGTGTTCTTCACCGAGTCGTTGATCGGCGCGTCGCAGTCGAAGAAGTCGCCCACCGTCACCGGGTTCGTCCGGTAGTCGACGTCACGGAACGGCTCGTTGTTGCCCATGCACAGGGGCCAGCCGAAGAAGCCCGGCTCCTTGATGAGGTTCCACTCGGCGATGCCGGCCGGGCCGCGGGTGGCCAGGTTGTCCGACCCGTTGTCGGGCGAGTAGTCGGCGACGCCGAGGTACCCGGTCTTCGGGTCGATCGTGAACCGGAACGGGTTGCGGAAGCCCATCGCGTAGATCTCGGGCAGCGTCTTCTCGGTGCCCGGGGCGAACAGGTTCCCCTCGGGGATCGAGTAGGTGCCGTCCTCCTCGGGGTGGATGCGCAGGACCTTGCCGCGCAGGTCGTTCGTGTTCGCCGACGTCGCGCGCGCGTCGTGCCACGTGCCGTCGCGCTCCGAGATCGGCGCGTAGCCGCCCGAGGGCTCGGAGTGCGGGTTCACGTCGTCGCCCACGCCGATGTACAGGTCACCGGTCTCGTGGTCGACGAGGAGGCCGCCGCCCGTGTGCCCCGGCTCGTCGGGCAGGCGCCCGGCCGGGATCTCCAGGAGCACCTTCTCCGAGGCCGGGTCGATGACCGTCTCGCCGGGTCCGCCCGAGGTGACCGTGAAGCGCGAGACGCGGCTGAAGAAGTTCGCCGGGTCGGAGTCGTCCGGGCTCGCGGGCGCGTAGTACTGGTACAGGTACCCGTTCTCCGCGAAGTCCTTGTCCAGCGCGATCCCCAGCAGGCCGTCCTCGCCGCCCGAGTACACGGGGATCGTGATGGCGGTCGTGGTGTTCTGCGTGCGCGGGTCGTAGACGCGGATCTGGCCGCGCACCAGCTCGGTGAAGAACACGCGGCCGTCGGGCGCGACGTCCATGCCGAACGGCGCGCTCGTGTTCGTGTCGAGCGCGACCTTCTCGAACGAGCCCCAGTCGGTGCCGCCGCAGTCGCCCTCGACCAGGCCCGCGGCCCACTGCACGCCGCCGACGACGTGCTGCACGAAGTCGGGCTCGTCGGTGTAGTGCGCCCCGAAGTGGCCCATGCCCGTCATCCAGGCCCGGCCGCCGTCGTACGCGCGGCACCACGAGATGGGGTGGTCGTAGCCCATCCTGTTGCCGCCCGGGTCGTACGTGGTCTCGTCCATCGTGGCCAGCACGTGAGCGTTCCCACGGACGTTCGCCGAGAAGTTGTACCACTCGTCCGCGCGCGTCCAGCGCTGCGGCAGGTGCTCGGTCGACGGGTGCGTGCCGTCCTCGACGCGGACCGTCCCCGGCAGGCCCGGGCTGTTGCCCGTGGCGGCGTGACCGGGCATCAGCGCGCCGATCATGTCGTCCCACCACTGGTAGTCGCCGCGCATGTCGGTCGCGTTGTGGATGGCGACGATGCCGCCGCCCGCCTGCTGGTAGCGCTCGAGCGCGGCCTTCTCGTCGGCGTTCCAGGGGTCGCCCGACGTCTGGAACATGACGAGGGCGTCGTACTGCGCGAGGTCCTCGTCGTTGAAGACGGACGAGTCCTCCGTGTGGTCGGACGCGATGCCGACGTCGGCGAACGCGGCCTCGAGCACCGGGGTGCCCTGCGTGATCGCCTCGGTGTGCCGGAACTGGGTCGTCTTGGTGAAGATGAGCACCTTGTGCTCTTCGTCCGCGGGGACGGGGTCGTCGGCGGCAGTGGCCATCGTGACGGGCGCGAGCGTGAACGCGAGCGCTCCGATGGTCAGTGCCGCGACGGACCGCGCCCTGCGGGGGCGTCGTGCGGTCATCGTGGTGCCTCCAGGGCATGACGTGCGGACCCGGACGTCCTCGTCCGGGAAGGATGGTCGTCATCCCGCGGCGTGCCGGCGCCTGCGGTCGTCGTCGACTACGGCTACGAGTGCTCCGGCGTGGGCATCAGTCCCTTCAGGTAGGCGAGGCCATCGAGCGCGATGGCGTCCTGGCTCGGCGCCAGCGGCCGCCAGATCGAGGCGGCCGTGGCGATCGTCGCGTTCTCGGCCGTGAAGGACTCGATGACGAGCGGTCCGTCGTAGCCGGTCGCGTCGAGCGCGGCGAGGAGGCCGCGCCAGTCGAGGTGGTCGGTCCCGGGCGCGCCGCGGTCGTTGCCGCACACCTGGACGTGCGCGATGCGCTCGCCCGCGCGCGCGATCGCGGCGGGCAGGTCCGTCTCCTCGATGTTCATGTGGTAGACGTCGAGCATGAGGCCGATGCCGGCCGCGGGCAGGCGCCGCACGACCTCCAGCCCCTGGTCGACGGTGTTGACGAGGCTCGTCTCGTAGCGGTTGAGGGGCTCCAGGCCGACGACGACCCCCGCGGCGACCGCGTGGTCCACGACGGGCGCGAGGTTCTCCGCGAGCTCGGCGTACGCGGCCTCGCGCTCCGCCGGGCCGAGGCGCCACGTGCGACCCACGGACGCGTAGGCGGGCCCGCCGATCACCGGGGCCCCGACGGTGTGCGCGACGTCGACGACGTGGCGCAGGTAGTCCTGGGTCGAGCGCACCGTCGCGGGGTCCGCGGCGACGAGCTCGCGACCCTCCCCCATGACGAGCGAGACGCTCGCGCCGAGCCCGTGGTCGGCGAGGACGGCGGCCGCCGTCGCGGGGTCCCAGTCCCCCGGGTTCTCGACCGGGAGCTCGAGCACGTCGAACCCCCACCCGGCCACGCGCGGCGCGATGCCGCGCAGCGCGTCGTCGGACAGGGGCGAGGTCCACACCCAGGTGTTGACGCCGAGCGCGCGCGGGCGCAGCGGCGGGACGTCGGACCCGTCCGGGGACGGGCCCGGGCGGGCGGACGGCGCGGTCGGGGCGGAAGGAGCCACGTCGCTCTCTCTCGTCAGGTCCGACGCACGGCCGTCCCCGCCCGCGCGCCCCCCGACGCGCGGCGCCCCCCCGCGCGGGGGGTGCGCCGCGGCGTCGGGGCGCCGGGGGGGGCGCCCGGCCCGGGGGGCGGGGACCGGGGGGCCCCGGGGTGGTGGGGGCCCCCCGGGGGGGGGCGCCGGGGGG